>CBFCYP010000024.1:0-27202 GCA_965602185.1 uncultured bacterium | reverse complement strand
GCGCCGGTGATATCGTAAACGGTCAGCTCCACATCCCCCGGCGCGGCCAGCGTGAACTCGATGGTGGTGCGGGCGTTGAAGGGGTTGGGGTAGGCGCGGAATAGCGAAATATTATGCGGGACTTTCGTTTCTTCGATAATAGACGTCAAATTATCAGTTATTGAATCGACCGGAATGGGGTAGTAATAGGTATTGGGATTCTCGAATATATCGGTAGAATAAACAAAATGAAGGGTATCGCTGAAAGTTCTAAGTGAAGACCCATAGGCGGCATCCGGAATATTGAAAAGCGATAGATGCCAGGAATTTCCATCATCAGATGAATAGAAGAATCTAGTGGTCATGTAATACATAGAAAAGATATTTTTGATTACTATAACTTCATTGTTAGCCGGTCCAAGGCAAATTTGATAGCATAATGGTTCTAAGGCTGGATCGGGCCAGGTATCCAGGTATATGAATCTATATTCTTCTGTCCAGACAAAATAATTTGCGAAAAAAGAACCTATTCCTTGGATAAAAATTAATTTATTCTGGGTATCTAATACTGCATCACATATTCCTTGAAATAAATCTTCTTCTTGAAATATAACCGGATTTGAAAAATTAATTATTCCATTATTACTTAGGAATTTTAAAATCTGATCATTCTGAACATCAAAAAACACAGCCCCTATAGTCGAATGATCGGGATTGGCGACCAGCCTTTGAAAATAAGGGAAATTCGAAAGCGTATCTATAACAATAATTGAATTCAAAGTGTCATCAGAAACAATATATACATAATTATTAGGGGATAATTCCTGCATGATATGAATTCTGTCGCTTTGGTCAATAACCGGCCTGCCGGGACAAAATCTTTCATCATGAGTGGTAAATGAGAAATTAAACATTAATAAAGATCGGTAAATATCGTAGACATAAAAACCTCCCTGCGGGCTGACTATAAATTCCATACCCTGCATAATCCAGGAGCTTTCGAACCTGTATTGCCATGATGAAAAACGGTCTCGTTCGCTGCAAACGCCATAAGCCGCATTAAAAACAGCACTCATTATGAAAAGTGAATCGTGATACGATTGTATTGGAATAGTCTTGATTCCGTCCCCAAGCAATTGCGGCATTAAAAGTGGAAGATTATTTACGTGCTGGCTTTGAGGGGTCGCATTTTGCGGAGGAATGACTGCGGATATTAGTATTGCTATAAATATTATTCTTGTTACAGGCATCGCAACTCCCTTTCAATATTGGCAGACGAGGACGTCCGCCAACCACAAAACCTCCGCCGCGTCATTGCGAGGAGTGCCCCGCCGCAGGCGGGGGACGACGAAGCAATCCCATAATTTCGCATATTTTATAAGATATGAGATTGCTTCGTCGTCTCACTACGTTCGCCCTGCTGAAAGCGGGGCTCGCGATGACCGGTTCTATCAAGATCTTCTTGTCTTCTAAACCCAATTTAACCAATTTCCCCGAAATATCAATATAAATCAGGGGCCGCCCCCCGCGGCCCCGCTCCAGGATGCCGATCAAAGCAGGCTATTTCAACAACGTCATTTTTCTGGTATACCGTTCCGTATCCGTTTTTAGACTATAATAGTAAATCCCGGATGCGAATTTATTCGCGTGCCACTCGATTGAATGACGGCCCGCCTCTAAAATTCCCTTTGCAAGAACTGCCACCTTCGCGCCGGTAATATCATACACGGAAAGTTCTACAGACATATCATCACCCAGCTCGAACGCGATGCTTGTACCTGCGTTAAACGGATTGGGATAGTTTTGCGACAGGGAAAATGTCACCGGAACATTGCCATCTTCCTCAATTCCTGTAGGGCACCACTGTCCTTCCACCGCCAGGTATCTCATAAAATTATCGGTTACCGCTCCCTCGGTCTGAGGAATACCTCCGGCATCTTTATCCTCCACATACATTATATGAATGTCCTCGTAAATTATGTTCGCGGCGCTGGCCCAGTGATCCGATTCGCAACTGCCGGGCAGACATCCCGGTGTCGGAGAATTGGTCAGATTTACAGCGGTATCCCAGGTCGCTCCCGCGTCAGACGAATACTGCATATATATCTCTCCGTTGGCATACCCGCCCGCGGAGCAATCCGATGAATCGAATTTCGTATATACAGCGGCCATCCCGGCTACGCTCTGGCATGTCGCCATCGACATTTTACAGACCGGTCTGTTCCATACCCCGAAACTACAACCCGCCGGCCAGGTATCGTAGGTTGAGTCCATCTCTCCGATAACGCCGGAATCCCTGTCGAAATGAAAAAGAAAGGTTTTGTAATAAACGCCCGCGTCCGCAACCCATTGCGCGTTCCAGATAATATGAAGGTTATCGTTGTAGTCATAGATTGCGTCGAGATCCGTATAGGCATAAAGGGAATCGGGGGCGCCGTATCCGGTTACGTTAATTTTGCCGAACCGCCAGTCCCAGGTCAGGCCGTCCTGAGATTCGATATAATAAATGTCATTCTGCCATTGAGTGTCGTAAGTCATTGGATGGGCATAGACAATCGCAGATTTATTGGATACGGGACTCGAGACGATATTTTGAGAAAGAGTCATGAGAGTATCCACCGCCACGATGGCAGTCCATGTCGAACCGGCGTCAACGGAGTTTGTGTAACTTAACGCCTGCTCATCGCCGGCATTTGGCGGATTTTCGGCGCTGACAATATGTATCACATCGTTTCGATCGATAGAAAGGTAAGGCCAGAAACATCGTATTGTCAGCAGTTCAGGTACATCGAAATACTGGAAAATCCCGAAGCCCGCAAAATTGTCTATCGCCAGCATAACGTAATTCTCTATAGAAGTATCTTGAGTTGAATGATAGGCGATTGCCGCCCGGTTATCGCTCATGACCGCTATCTGGGGATAGCCGGCCCCGTTTACCTGGGAAACCGCCACCGGACCAAGCCAGGTGCCTTGCGCATCCACGTAATTATAGTAGACGCCCCTCTGGCTCGGATAATTTATGCCGTTCATCCAGGTGAAATGCACCCCGCCATCCGAACCCACCGCGCATCGATTGCCGGTAGAACCGTTGCTTTGATAGTCATACTGGGTCATGCCGACTATAATCCCTGGCGATGTGACGGTTTGAGGCCTGGACGGTGCGTAAATCGCATTCTCGATATGCTCCTCTCCGGTCAATATCGGAAGGTTTTCCGGCCTCGGGCCTATTTTATCCCCGGCAACGCCGGACGAAACCAATATCACACAGACTGTCAAAGCCACAATAATCGTCATCGCTGTTTTCATAATGCTCTCCCCTTTTTTGAAGTCATGAAAATATCTGAAAAAATATTTGCGCCATAAGCCCTCCTGAATTTATTGCTCCCATACAAGGAATAGAGTTAACACTTTTTGTATAAATGCTTTTTACCGGATGTCTATATAATAATCAAATTTAGCGTCTCGCTGTTTATTGCAGCCTCACCCCGGCGCTGTGGTAACAGTATTAGTAGTATTAGTAGGTCGGTGTTCCGAATGAGTTCCGCCAAAGGCGGAACGAAATGAGAAACCCGACATTTGTCCCTGAAAACGCGTCCCTTCCGCCCCGCCTTCGGCGGGGTTTTCAAAAGTCCCCATAAGCGAAAGCCGTTTTCCGCCCCGCCAATGGCGGGGCTCTTTGACATCTGAATAAAAATGGCGACAAAAAAATCGGGGTCCCGAAGGACCCCGATAGAGTTCGAATCGTGATGCCGCAGGTCGGATTCCCCGGAACCCGACGCTCGGCCTGACAGAATTATTTCAGAAGTGTCATCTTCCTGGTAAGTTCTTCGCCGTTGGATCTCATCTTGTAGTAGTAGACTCCTGAAGCGACTTCGGCGGCATTCCAGTTGATGGAATGACTACCCGCTTCCAGTTCACCGTCGACGAGAGTTGTCACCTTGGCGCCGGTAATGTTATAGACGCTAAGCTCAACCCTGGAATCCTGGTCCAGATTGATATCGATATTGGTCTGGGCGTTGAACGGATTCGGATAGTTCTGGGTAAGCTCAAATGTGGTCGGCATCGAACCTGTCTGATACACGCTGGTAATGGTCGGATAGGCCAGATACTTGACCGGGTTGGTGGTAATTTGTCCCTCTGTCTGAGGAATACCGCCAGCGTCCTTGTCCTCGATGTAGATGATATGCAGATCCTCATCCACCTTGTCAGCAAGGGCTGACCAGTGATCGGAATCGCAGTTGCCCGCGGCACAACCCGGGGTCTGCGAATCGGTCAGGTTCTCGGGAGGCGACCAGGTGATACCGCCATCAGCCGAATACTGCATGTGGATATCGCCATTGGCATAACCGCCGGCCGAGCAATCCAGGGTATCGAATGCGGTGTAAGCCGCAAAGATATTGCCATATGTCTCGTTAACACCAAGCGACATCTTGCAGACAGGACGGTTCCAGGCTCCGTAATCGCAGCCGGCCGGCCAGGTTTCAGGTGTCTCGAGCATCTGCGTTATCGTCTGGGTACCGGTACTGTAATGGAACAGGAAAGTCTTGTAATAGATACCGGCGTCAGTAACCCACTGCGCGTTCCAGACAATATTGAGATTGTCGTTGTAGTCGTAAATCGCGGCGAGATCGGTGTAAGTAAAGAGCGAATCCGGGGCACCGTAGTTGGTTACATTAGTTTTGCCGAAACGCCAATCCCAGGTTAAACCATCCTGTGATTCAATATAGTAGATGTCGTTTTCCCACTGGCTGTCATAGTTTTGGGGATGCGAGTATACGATGGCCACCTTATCGGATACCGGGCTGGCAACCACATTCTGCGAAATACACTCGAGAGTATCAACGTCGACCACCATGGACCAGGTGGTACCGCCGTCGGTCGATACGGTGTAGCCGATGGCCTGGGGATCGCCCGCGTTCGGAGCGTTCTCACAATGAACCACATGGATATTATCGTTGCGGTCAATGCAGAAATAAGGCCAGTAACATCTTAACGATAGCATATCGGGCGGATCGAAATACTGGAAAATTCCGAATCCGGTAAACTGATCCTCGGCATAGATTACATAGTTTTCCACGCTCGGAGTGTTGGATGAGTGATATGTTACCGCGGCGCGGTTGTCATTTGTCACGCCGGCCTGGCAATACCCGGCGAGGTTCACCTGCGAAAGAGCCGTGGGCGAGAGAAAGTTACCGGCGTTATCGACATAATTGAAATAGACCGCGCGCTGGCTGGGATAGGATATGCCGTTCATCCAGGCGAAATGCACGCCGCCCTGGCTGTCCACGCCGGCACGATTACCCGAAGAACCGTTGGATTGATAATCATACTGTGTCGTACCAACAACTTCACCCGGCGAATCCGTTCTCAATCCGGGCATTGCGGGCTCGTAATTCATGTCGGGAATCGGCTCATAACCGGTTATACACTTGTGCTCAACAATCGGAGCAACCTTGTTTCCGGCGTACGCGCTCGTTACCGCTATCATAAGCAGCGCCAGAACCGACCAAAATAGAATCCTTTTTGCCATAAAACCTCTCCTAAAAGCGTTAAAGGGTTAAACTGATTTTGCTATTTTTCTAACCAATCACCTCCCCGAATAACAGATAATTTTAAGGTTAATACTCTCCATATCAAATAATCCTTTTCAGAAAATTTTCGGCAAATTTAATTTTCCGGCTTTCCCCATTTCGGTTTCAAACGCTTCCCTGAAAGCCTCAACAATCTCGGACATCGAGAATGTTTCCCGTACATACTCTCCTAAATAAGCAACAGAGTTAACAATTCCGGCCCCGACTTCGCTTTTTTTTCGAATTTGAAGATAATTCATTATGTCATAATCCGGCTTTTCGATTGAAATGGACGATTGCTGCAGTACCGTCCTGTCGTAGATCCTCTGCGCAGATGCGATGATTTTCCTTCCCGAAACGCTGATTTCACCTCTGTCAATTTGCGAAAAACAAGGACCATCTCGAAACCCGGATCTGCCGGAAACCGCATGATGTTCAGCCGTAATTCCCAGATAATTCAAACCCTGCCTGAAAACCTCATTAGTCCTGTCGAAAAGATCCTTACAGTCAACACCCGAACGTTTTTCGTCGATCGGCCGGATAACGCTACAACAGAGATCCCATCCATGAAGGATTTCCCGGCCGCCGGTCGGACGAGCCACTATCTCGATCCCGTCCCTCAAGCATTTTTCGATCTTAAGCCGCTTCAATAGATTTTGATTAAGACCGTAACTGATGGTAGCTCGATTCCAAGTGTAAAACCGAACCATCGGGCGTGCCGACGGTTCCGATTCCCCGAGAAAACGATCAATCTCCATGTTTGAGAATCCCGTTAGAGCAGGGGTAAAACCGAAATCAAAATGATATTCTGTTGTCAAAGTTCATCCCAAACCAGCATAAACGCAAAATATATGCCGCTGCCTACTTCACCTCAAGAATCAACCGGAGTAATTTCCAAAATTTATCTCGCTCCCTTAACTGTTGAGATTCAGTATCTTAAAATCAGGTTACCTGGGCTCCCGCAATCTCTTTAAGCCGTAAATTATCACACTGTGCAACCAATTGCAGACATCCGAATCGGCTTTGCAAAATCCCAATAAACCGCTTTATAGTAATTTAAATCTATCAAAAAATATGTCAAGGTTTTTTTACTGATTTGTTACTTCAAGAAAACCATTTTGCGTGTTTTCTGCACTCCCTCGATCCGGTAGAAGTAAACGCCCGATGGCGCTTCTCGACCGAAATCCTCGCCGCCCCATTGAATATAATTCATTCCCGGACTTAGGGTTACATTCTTCGCGCCGGCCCGCTGTCCCAGGATATTATATACAGCCAGATTTACATCAATACTCGCGCCCGATCCCGAGAACACCGGAATCCTGGTGACATCGTTAAACGGGTTCGGATAATTCGCCATGACCTCTATTTTTTCCGGCGTATTGAAATTATCGTCGATGGATGTAGCGGTCGGTTCCAGCAGAAAATCTATATCCTCCACAATGGGATTTCCAAGAAGATCAAGATATATCTCGAAAGGATACACCTCAAAATTATACCCCATCAGATCGCAGACAACATTGTAGTATCCGTTCACCAGACCGGTGATGATGGAATACTCTCCTGATGCGCTGGTATTCCCGTAGGCTATAGGATATTCTCCCCCGACAGGATAGGCGTATATCCTGGCTCCACAGGCGGACCCATTGGGCGTCAAGACATTTCCGGAAACCGCCAATCCCAGGTTCCCATAATCCTGGGTAATAGCCTCATTTTGAATTCCGGGATGGTTAACATTCAATACGATAACTTCAGCGTTCTGCCAGCTCTCCGTCGATCTATAGAAAAACGGGATGACATTGGAGCCCGAATACTGAAGTAGATAATTCCCCGACGGAAGATTTTCCAGGAAATAATTCCCGTTGGAGATTGAATATGTCGAACTGACTGCATCGCCCGTGAAATAATCTATGGCGGTAACGACAACATCGCTCAGCGCCTGACCGGATTCGGAATCTAAAATATTTCCCGATATGGAGAGCCCGTGGGAAACATTCAAATCTATCGCAAAATCAAGTCCGGTGATGACTATTCCCGACGATACCTCCACTTTATCCGCAAGCATGGGATTATACTGATTATCATAATAGTAGGCTATCCGGCCGCCGTCGGGGATGCAGTTGTCGCAATTTAAGTAAAAATTATAATCGCCCGCCGGGAGATCGAAGACAAACGAACCTTCTTCCCCGGTAGTAACCGATTGCATATTGGGATCGGACCAGAACTCGCACCATTGATAAGCGTAAATCGGGATACCAATCAACCCTTCCCCGGTATTGAGATCGTATGCCCTTCCGATTACATGCCCGAATCCAACAGGCTCCAGCAAAAACGATATATCCGACACTCCCGCGTTTCTTTCAACATAAATGATATCCGCGTTCTGGATATTTTCAACGCCGGGGTAGAAAACCGTCTTTTTGGCCGATGCCATACCGGCGACCTTGTAGGCCCCCGGTATCAAACCGTTAAGAACATAATTTATGGGACGTTGCCCCGTTATCTGGACACTTGCGTGCCAGCCGGCGTGAGGTTCATCTACCTTCAAGGCGGTCACCAGGCCTTTATCAATATTACTGCCGAGGTAATCAAAAATACCGCCCAGCCAACCGCCGCGGTCGAGGCTAAAATTAACAGAGATGTTCTGACCGGGAAAAGCCACTATTTTGCGAGCTTCGGAAACCTTGTAGGCCGAGGGATAGTATTCCCTGATATAATTGCCGCTTTCCGCCGATAAATAATACTCGCCGCCTATAAGACTGAACTCAAAACTTCCGTTCGGTAGGCTGAATGTAGAATCAATGATCTCCCGGTAGGAATTATAGAGATATATTTCCGCCTCAAAGATAGACTGGCTGCTGTTTTCGGAGGTTACCCTTCCGGAAATAACGGCTGTATCGGCGGCGAAAGCGCTGACGCCGAAAAGTAAAAGCAGGCAAATTATTATCGCTAAGGACTTATTCATCCGACTCCAAAATAGTCAAATATCTCAATATATGCAAGCTTTTTTTATTTTCGGCCGAGTTCATTTCCAATCCGTCCCAAACAAGCCTGAAAGTTAACTACATTCATATACGACACAATCCCTATTTAGGATACAAAAAAAGCTCAGGAATATTCCGCAGATTTCGGGGTGTTCTTGCCCGGATTATTTTGGGGTTGCCATCCCCTTGATTTGCAACGGGTTACCCGCCGGCACCTTATAAGAAAATGCAGGGGACGGCGGGCCAAGCGGGAGCTTTTTTTAATTAGGATAAAAATTTATTTTAATAAAATACCTTTCGAAACAGTATTTTTAAGAAGCTTCATGTCGGCAAAATATTGATCTCTCTCATTATAATTGATAATTCGCGGCTTGATAAATACTTTTATATTCTGGATTAAGGAATCGTCGGCGAGCCCGCTTTCATTTGAAAACTCCAGGTTTTCTGAAAAGTAGGACGTCGAATCCCCGGTTATTTCATGAAATTCCCGGGATGAGATGTCAATATTATATTCAATATCATAAAATTCGAACCGCCTAATCGGCAACAGCTGACAGGAAGAAATGTTTTCGTAATCCGAGTCTTCGAAAAAATCGAAGATCCAGGTTTTTATTTTAGTTTCGGAGCCCCTTTTATAGCAAAACTTCGGGATAATCAGATCCGCTTTGAAATCGAGTGAATTACTCTCGATACTGAGAATTTCCAGATTTTTCAAATAAACTTTCGGTATCTCTTTTTCCAGCATCGATCCCAGCACTTTATCTAGATCAACTCTTCTGGTATAACTCTCGCCCCATTCCAACGTCAATGCTTTCTGCCCCGTATAATAACCCTCCATGGAGCCCTTGAAATTATTTTCTGAATCCATTTGCCCGGAAAATCTATAGCGAATCGTATCCGGATAATCGGATATATATTGCAATCTAAGAGGATCGGATCCCTCTATTAGAGGAAAAGCAAAACTGCCGTAGAGCTCTATGGGAATCATGCCGAGGGGAAAAAAAATCGCCGTAATGTCCTGGTACGCGGTATCGCCGTACTCGTCTTCATACCCCGCTATCACATGGTTAAACTGGAAGGGTGAGGGAAAATCCGGATTACCCTGTCGCGCTTTCCCGAAATGAACCAAAACCGGCCAGGAATTATACCCGGCTATATTGGCCCAGTTTACAAACAGATTGGTCAATCCCTTACAATCGCCGTACCCTTTATCCCAGACCTCTTGGGCCGGAAATGGTTTATAATAACCCTCCCCCAGTTCCACGGCGGTATAACGGCATTTTTCAGATATTCGTTCTTTTATATTCCGGATTGAATTCGCGATATCCAGCATTTCAAACTCATCATTAAACGCTTCGGCGGATTGGAATTTTTCAGCCAACCATTCATATATATTATCCCAGCTGGAAAAATCGCTTTCGCCAGCGGTCGACTCAAATAGATACCATATCCCGGGATAACAATCCACCGAAGCGCCTTCATAAACCGAACCCTTTAATTTCGCCTGCGATCCCCAGCGAAACTTGGCTTCTTTTTTCTTGTAAAGATACTCGGGCGCGGCATTATCTATACTATATTTCAATTTCCATTTATCGTCCGGGAATTGAAATTCCACAGTCGAGGAATCAACAGCCGATTCCGCCATTACCGGCAGAAAGCTGCCGGCGAGGGCCGGAGCGTCCTCGGTTTTAATGCAATATTCGTACTCCACAACGTAGCCGCTATCCAGACAGCCAAGATCCCAGGTAACTAACCGATAGTCGGTTGTCAGAACAACTTTCTCCTGGGGTGTCCAGATAAGACAATCTTTATCCTTATATTTTCTTTTATTCCCTTTTTCGTCTGCTACCACTATCTGGAATTTATTTATTTTAAAAAAATTCGGGAGACTCAACTTGAAGTACCTGAATTCAGCGGGATCCATATCGTCCCCTATATGAAGAATTTTATGATAAGCGGTTTCTTTCTTTTGGCCATCGAATTTGACCTTAATGCTCTGGATAGAATACCTGCTTTCGGTGGCAAAGACGTTTGAATAGAAAATCATCAGAAACGATAACAGCAAAAAGGGTCTCATAATTTTTCCAGGTAAATGGTGGCCAGGTCATTATTCTTGACTTTCTCGAACAGCTTCTCCAACCTCGGAGCGTAGGTTTCGTAAAACATCCTTTTGTGTATCCTGTATTCCCGCCTGATGGAGATGGTTTTTTCTTCGGAATTATAGCTGGAAAATATCGAATACTTGGTAAGACCCTCTTTAGCCTCGAAGTTCAAATCGTCCGTATAGACCGGATCCAATGATTCGCCCAGATGCCAGTTTATCATGTAAAGGTGATGGATTTTCGTAGGAAAGTAAACGGGATATTTACGCGGGGGATTGTAATCCAGTATGACATTTTCAACGGTCGGACCCGGATAGAGCTCCAGTTTAAGATCGCTTTCGTCCTCAAAATCGAAATATTCCGTATTCACGGTACAATCTACTCTAAATTCCGACGGTGAATTGAGAGAATCGGGCAACACTGAAACGTCTGCGACGGCATCTTTTATATCCCTGAATAAAGCCTCGTTGATAAATTCCTTGAGGCTGCTGATTCCTTCGCATCTGAAGATTCTGCGTGCCTCCAGGGCGGCCTGGTTTTTTAAAAAGATCGACGCCGATCCCGTTGTCGTGTCTTTATCATTCAAAAATAAATCGAGATTGACCATAATGCTGCTGTATTCATCTATTCTGGGTGTGATTCCTACCAAATCGAATTTCACCATCGGTCTGCAATAGAACCTTTCCGACAACGCTTCATCGAGAACCCCGAATTCGGCTCCCCGGTCGGCGGGATCGAGAAACAGTTTTTGCTCCGGGATATAGACCAGACACTGGTCGAACATGTGCAGCGAGGGAAAATCCGGGAGAGGACTGTATCTGCAATTGTCCGAATTTGCCCAGACTATCTCCGCTTCGATATCGAAATTTTTATAAATCGAACACAGCATAAAACATTTATCTGCCTGCGGAAGCTCTTTTTCTTTGAGCGGTTTTTCCAGGCGAGATGGGAAAAGATATCCGTAAGCGCCGGTTTCCCAGTTGTCCCGAACAAATTCATAAGCTTTAACGGCATAATCGTCGGGCGATTCGCATTCCTTTTTTATCTTTTTGGATATCTTTCGGGACTCGCCGTAGTCGGATAATCTCCAATCCAATATCCAGCGGTAAAATGAGAGATGTTCGCCCCACGACATGGAGGCGTCCGAATCCAACCGTGACGGTTTTGGCCGGGTCCAGAGCTCTGAAACGAGATTCCTGATCGGCAATCTGTACACTTCGTTTTCGATAGCGATTATATCAAACGCCTCGCAGATAAAGGTGGTATCCACATTATATACGTCAGGTTTTATCAACGGCTGGTTGGTTATTATATTTAAATATTCCAGCTTTCGAGGAAAATCCATTCTGAAACGGGCCTGGGTAACCGGTATTTCCTCGTGAAACCTGAAGACCGGCGGACTATAACCCTTCTCTTTGGTGGTATAAACGAAAACATCCATTACTGACCCGACCTCGACTCCGGGGAGGCTGAACGATTTTGCCTTCATCTTGTATTTCGACCGTTTGCTCTCGACAATCGTCTCATCATATATCTCATCAGCCGATAACTCGGTGATTTCGCCGTCGGGCTTATAGCAAAAAGCGATAATCGAATCAAATTCAACATCCTCGAAATATCGATGTTTATAATTGGCGTAAGACAATCCTTTTTCAGTATATATCTTTATTCTTCTTTTATATGCCATTTTCAAAAACCGGTTGTTCTTCTTCCCGGTTATCTCGACCCCGGTTTCCTTTTGAACCACTCTCGCGTCCGCGGAACTATCCAGGGAATAATAGGTTTCCGCCAGCAATTCTACGGTGGGAACATCCCATACAAGCTCGTCGGGTAATTCCACGGTTTCGGAGCTGTCTTCCGGCGAATCTGTCTCGCCCGTAGAATCCCTGACCTCACCATTTACGGAATCGATATCCGCGATTTCCGAATTGTCATTTGTACTGCCCGAAACGGATATCTGATAAAATAAAAATAAGATCGGTACTATCGTCAGTAGTCTCAGAAGAGTATTTCCGCTTTTTGCATTAATGATAACCATGACCCACCCCTAACACCAATAATTTTATCTGATAACAATTATTATTCCCTGGCTCGCAGGACATGCGATAAACATACTTAATGAAAAAATAAAAAACAACTTTTTTGAATGATATCAAGGCGGCCCCGGCCATAATGAGCCAGGGGCTTAACGCGGTATCGATTTAATTTACTTGTCGTTTTCTTCTTTGGCTTTTTTGGCCTCCTCGATAATCTTTTCGGAGATCTCTCTGGGAACCTCCTCGTAATGGGAGAATTCAACGGTATGAATACCGCGGCCCTGAGTAAAGGATCTCAAAGTGGTCGAATATTTATGAAGCTCCGCAAGCGGAACATGGGCCTTTATCTTCTGATTGGGGCCCTGGCTATCCATGCCGAGAATTTTACCCCGTTTGGAGGAGATATCGCCCATGACGTCGCCCATGAACTCCTCCGGCACGAGAATATCGACCGTATAAATAGGTTCCAATACATAGGGGTCGGCTTTAAGGAAACCGTCTTTGAACGCCATGGACGCCGCCACCTTGAACGCCAGATCGGAGGAATCGACCGCATGGTAAGATCCGAAATACACCGTGACTTTGAAATCGACCACCCGGCTCCCGGACCGGCCGCCGGTTTCGATGGCTTCTCGAACGCCTTTTTCAACTGAGGGTATGAATTTGGTGGGGATCACACCCCCCACGACCTTATTGGCGAATTCAAATCCCGTGCCTCTGGGAAGCGGTTCGAGACGCAAATGGCAATCGCCGTACTGGCCTCGCCCGCCGGTCTGTTTCTTGTATTTGCCTTGAACCTCGACTTTCTTTCGGATGGTCTCCCGATACGGTATCCTGGGCTTATCAAGTTCGACCTCAACGCCAAATTTTCTTTTGAGTCGGTCAATGGTAGCCTCGAGATGCAGTTCGCCCTGTCCGGAGATGATGGTTTGCCTGATTTCGGGATCGACAACGACCTGGAACGTCGGGTCCTCCTCTCTCAAGCGGGCAAGTCCGCTGGCGATCTTTTCTTCATCGCCTTTGGCCTTGGCCTTTATTGCCATACGAATGACGGGTGACGGAACGAAGGCGGGCTCGTAGTATATTTGAGCTTTTTTATCGCAAAGGGTATGTCCGGTCTGGGTGTTTTTCAGCTTGACCAGCGCGCCGATGTCTCCGGCCGTTACCGATCCGGTCTCTTTTCGGTCTTTGCCGTTCATCAGAAATATCTGCCCGATACGCTCGCCGTCTTCGGCATTAACGTTTTGAAGATCGTCGCCGTTGGAAATTCCTCCCGAAAAGACCTTAAAGAACGAAAGCTCCCCGACGTGCGGTTCCGATATGGTTTTGAATACGCAAAGTGAACAGGGATCGTCGACCGCGATTTTTCTACGTTCTATCTGCTCGGTGCCGGGTTTGAAACCGATCTTCTCGCCCATATAGTCCGGTGCCGGGAAGTAATTGACCGCGAAATCCAACATTGTCGTAACACCGGCGTTTTCGGTGGCCGCGCCCGCGAAGACCGGGAATATTACACCGTCAGCGATACCCCTGGCCAATCCCTTCTTCAACTCATCCGGAGTCAACTCGCCGGCATCGAAGAATTTCTCTAGAAGCGCGTCATCGGCTTCGGCGGCGGCTTCGACCAGTTTCTCGTGGTAACCGTCAATTGCCGCCTTGAGATCGTCGGGAACGGCCACTTCGGTGACATTGCCCGATTTATCGAATGAACACGCTTTCTTTTTTAAAACATCTATGACGCCCTTGAAAGCCGGACCCTCTCCCCACGCCACCGTAACCGGGACGGCCTTATGGCTGTAAATGGAATTTATCTGCTCCAGCGCTTTACCGAAATCGGCGTTCTCCTTGTCCATGCGGTTTATGAAAAATCCCCTCGGCATGGAGCTTTTTTCAGTTTCGCGCCAAACGATATCGGTACCGACTTCCGGGCCGGTAACGCCGTTTACTGTTATGAGCGCGAAATCTCCGGCGCTCAAACCGGCGTACATATCACCGCAGAAATCGGCGTAACCGGGGGTATCGATTATATTGAATTTGTGTCCCTTCCATTCCAGATGCGCCAGCGACAACCCTATGGATATTTTTCTCGAGATCTCATCGTCGGTGTAATCGGATACGGTAGTGCCGTCATCCACGACCCCCATGCGGTTGGTAACCTTGCCGGAAAACAGTATAGCTTCCAGAAGCGACGTTTTGCCGCTGCCTCCATGGCCTACCAGGGTGATATTCCTGATTTTATCTGTCGGGAACTCTTTCATCTATCCTCCATCGTATCTTCGCATTCCATATAAATACAAACCAACAAGTTAACAATTGAATCGGCGATGTCAATATCAAATAATCGGTTTGGGCGGAAATGCGGGATAATTCCCCAACCCGGGAGGACAGACATTCCTGTCTGTCCTCTATATAGCAATTAACATCAAAAACCAGGTCATTGCGAGGCTCCGACTTTAGTCGGAGCCGAAGCAATCTCTCACTTACGGGCACACAGGCTTTTGTATTTCAATTTAACAGATTGCTTCACTCACTTCGTTCTCTCGCAATGACTGTTTTTTTGGTCTTTTCCCCCTTTTTTGCGGGATTCCATGCAATGACCGGTTTTTTTAATTTATTTGGCATTACTAGCGGCAGATGGAGGGCTCGGATTTTCACAACAAATCATATATATCGTCCCACTGAGGATTAAAATTACTGATCAAGTCTATTTTGTTCTGTCGCGATCCTCCCTTTATCCGTTTTTCTCTTTAAATTGCTGATTCCGGATCATTAAACGCTTCATAATATACAAGTTTCTCAAGATTATATCTGTTGGAGAATCCTTTTATAATCTTATTCTTATGTTGATAAATTCTTTTAATCAAATCAGACGTTACACCTGTATATAATACTGTGTTATTCTTATTGGTGACGATATAAACGAAAAATAATTTGTCCTTGCCCATAAATAAATAATATAAGTCATTGCGAGGTTTTTGTCTGTACAAAAACCGAAGCAATCTCTCACTTAAGAACACACAGGATCTTGTATTTCAATAAAGGAGATCGCTTCGTCGTCCCCCGACCAAAGGTCGGGGGCACTCCTCGCAATGACTGGTTTTTGTAAATGAGTACCGGCGGCAAGCTACCGATCTATGGCAAAGTCACTCTACCCCGGGGGCCAGGTGAACCAGCGGCCGCCCAGGATATGAACATGCAGATGATCGACCGACTGTCCGGCGTGACGATTGCAGTTTATCACCGTGCGGAAACCGTCCTCGGAAACGCCCTTTTTCTCCGCCAGGGTCGAAGCGACGCGGGTGAGTTTGCCGAGAATCGCCTCGTCGGCCTCGAGAACGGTTTCGATATGTTTTTTCGGTATCACCAGAAAATGCGTCGGCGCCTGGGGATTGGAATCCTCGAACGCCAGGCAATCGTCATCCTCATATATGATTTTCGCGGGCGCTTTCTTCTGCACGATCTTACAGAAGATGCATTCGATCATAAATCCCCCAGCCTGTTTAATACCAACGCGGGAAAAATGATCCCGACGGTTTCGGCCCGCAGTCGCCGGATACCGAGATTGACCGGTCTGAATCCGTATTCCACGGCGGTATCGTACTCGTCATCGGTCAAACCGCTTTCGGGGCCGATTAAAAGAAGCAGTTTTTTGGTATTGGCAGACGGCGAAATGGTCTCATCAACAGCTTTGGACCCCGGTTTCGATTCGGCAACCAGCGCCATATCATATTCGATACTGAGCTTTATGATATCATTGAACATAACGAAATCGAGTATCTCCGGGATTACCGATCGCAGGGATTGTTTGGCGGCGGCGCGAGCGATCTTTATAAGGCGAGTTATTTTTCTTTTAACGGAGTTCTCATCATATTCATGCAGGTAACTTTTCTCGGAGAAATAAAACAGAAAAGACGAGACGCCCAGCTCGGTGCTTCTTTCAACCACCTCGTCCATCTTGCCCGGACGGCAGATACCCATGGCCAGGGTGATATCGATATACGGCTCGTTTTCCAGGCGGGTTACATTGGAGATTATCCCCTTTACGATCCTGCCCGAAATAGACTCGATAACCGCCCGATACCTTTTGCCGGAACCGTCGATGGCGAAGAACGAATCGCCTTTTCGAGCACGGAGGGTTTTTACCAGATGTTTAGCCTCATCGCCTTTAAGAATGAGGGATTTGCTGTGAACATCGGACGGCTCGACTATGAAATTGGTTACGGTGATTTCCATAGGGTACCCCCTACAAGATGGTTTTAAACACCCAGCGTTTGGCGCAGTTTATCGAAAAACGATTTGCTCGGCTCGGGTGGTTTTTCGCCCTGGTGCTCGGCGATCTTTTGGAACAACTTCTTTTCTTCATCGGACAATTTTGTGGGAGTCCAAACAACAATCCGAACCAGCTGACTTCCCCTGCCGTAGCTGTTGAGATGGGGAATGCCTTTGTTTTTCATCAGGAATATTTTACCCGACTGCGTGCCAGCCGGGATTTTTAGACCGGAATCGCCGTCTAGAGTAGGTATATCGATCTCGGCGCCCAGAACCGCTTGAGAGATTGAGAGGGGGAGCTCGAAGATGACGTCATCGCCCCGGCGGGTGAAATATTGGTGTTCTTTTTCGTCAATTACCACTAAAACGTCGCCGGGAGGGCCGCCGTTGGGACCGAAGTTGCCGGAACTTCTGACCGTGAGATAATTACCCGCCGCCACACCTGCCGGAATCTTTACCTTGATTTTCGTCGACGCCTTTTCCAGACCGCTCCCTCCGCAGCTATGGCATCTGCTCTCGATAACCTGGCCGGAACCGCCGCAATTGGGGCATGGCTGCACATTGACAAACTGCCCGAAAAGGGTTTTGGAAACCCGTCTTACCTGACCCCGGCCCGCGCAGGTGGGGCATCGGGACGGCGATGTTCCCGGTTCCGCGCCGCTGCCTTTGCAGCTCTCGCAGGTCACGAATCTTTTGACCTTCAACGTCTTTTCGACACCCTGCGAGATTTCCTCCAATGTCAACTCAAGCTTCACCTGCAGATCCTGGCCCCTCCTGGGGCCGGCGCGTTCGGTTCTCGTAGAGCCGAAACCGAAAAGATCATCCAGCCCGCCGAAGCCGCCGAAATCCCTCATAAAGGCGCGCAGGGCGTCGGCAAGGTCGAAACCGCCAAAACCGTTGAAACCACCGCCGAATCCTCCACCGCGAAGCCCCTCATGGCCGTATTGATCGTAGATCCCGCGTTTCTGCGGATCTTTTAAAATCTCATAGGCCTCGGTGGCCTCCTTGAAGGACTCCTCGGCCGATTTATCGCCGGGGTTTTTATCGGGATGATATTTTACGGCGAGTTTGCGATAGGCTTTTTTAATCTCGTCCTCGCCGGAGTCCCGGCCTATGCCCAGGATAGTGTAGTAATCTCTCTTTGCCATTCTTCAACAGTTCAAAAAGTTAACCGGTATCCGAAAACTTCTAATATACCGACAGCCATCAGTCAAGTCAACATACACTCTACCTTAATAATAATCGGATTGTTTCCAGAAGCCTTAAAAAAGAAAAAACCCGAAGCCCTTTCACAGACCCCGGGTTTAAAGGATCAACTATCCTATTTCTTTTCTTCTTTGTCGTCGTCGACGACCTCGAAATCGGCATCGACAGTGCCTTTGTCGCCTTTGGCTTCAGCGTCCTTATCCGACGCGGCCCCCGCCGCTTGTTCCTGACCTGCTCCCTCGGCCTGTTGTGACGCCTGTTGTTTATATATCTCCTCGGCCATCTTATGCGAGGCCGACAGCAGTTCTTCAACGGCTTTCTCTATCTCAGCGGCATCGTCGGAATCTTTGACCTTGGTCGCCTTCTCTATCGCTTCCTGAATCTTCTTTTTATCGTCTTCCGTTAATTTATCGCCGTACTCTTTCAGACTTTTCTCCACCTGATATACAGTAGAGTCAGCCTTGTTGCGGGCGTCGACCAGATCGCGAGCCTTCTTATCCTCGGCGGCGTGGGCTTCAGCGTCCTTAACCATTTTTTCAACTTCCTGCTCCGAAAGGCCGGAGGACGATTCGATCTTGATGGATTGCTCTTTACCCGTACCCAGGTCTTTCGCGGCAACATGAAAGATGCCATTGGCATCCATATCGAATGTCACTTCAATTTGAGGAATACCACGGGGAGCCGGCGGAATACCTATCAGATCAAATTTGCCCAGGGTGCGGTTGTGAGAAGCCATCTCGCGCTCGCCCTGGAGGACATGAATCGAGACGGCCGGCTGATTATCCGAGGCGGTGGAAAAGATCTGCGATTTACGGGTGGGGATAGTGGTATTTTTCTCGATAAGCTTGGTGAACACTCCCCCCAATGTTTCAATGCCGAGAGATAAGGGGGTAACGTCAAGCAAAAGAACATCCTTCACGTCGCCGGCAAGAACTCCTGCCTGAATGGCGGCGCCTATGGCGACGACCTCATCGGGGTTTACTCCTTTATGGGGTTCGCGGCCGAACAGGCTTTTCACGGTCTCCTGCACTTTGGGCATGCGGGTCATTCCGCCCACCAGGATAACTTCGTCGATATCGGATGATTTCATTTTGGCATCGGCTAACGCTTTTTTACAGGGTTCGACGGTCCTTTCAATAAGATCATCAACCAGCTGTTCAAATTTGGCCCTTGTCAGGGTCAGGTCGAGATGCTTGGGACCATTCTGATCCGCTGTAATAAAGGGCAGGTTCAACGATGTCTGCATGGTTGTGGAAAGCTCGCACTTGGCTTTTTCAGCCGACTCTTTCAATCTCTGAAGCGCCATTCTGTCTTTCCGAAGATCGATGCCTTCGTTCTTTTTGAACTCGTCCGCCATCCAGTCGATAATCCGCTGGTCAAAATCGTCGCCGCCGAGATGAGTATCGCCGTTGGTAGAGCGAACTTCAAATACCCCCTCCCCCAGCTCCAGCACCGAAATATCGAAAGTGCCCCCGCCGAGATCGAAAACCGCTATCTTCTGATCTTTTTTCTTTTCGAGACCGTACGCCAGCGACGCGGCCGTAGGCTCGTTAATGATACGCAGCACCTCCAGCCCCGCTATTTTACCCGCGTCCTTGGTGGCCTGTCTCTGGGAATCGTTGAAATAAGCGGGGATGGTGATAACGGCCTGTTTAACCTCCGAACCGAGATAATCCTCGGCGGTCTTTTTGAGATACTGCAAAATCATGGCGGATATCTCCGGTGGGGCGTATTCTTTATCCTGAGCGACCACTCTGCAATCGTCGTTGGGAGCTCCCACGACCTTGTAGGAGACGATCTTTTCTTCAGATGTAACCTCTGAATGCCGCCGTCCCATAAATCTCTTAATAGAGAAAATGGTGTTTTCAGGATTGGTTATGGCCTGACGTTTGGCGACCTGTCCCACCAGCCTCTGACCGTCTTTGGCGAACGCGACGATGGATGGAGTAGTTCGTCCACCCTCCGGGTTGGGTATTACAACCGGATCGCCGCCCTCCATAACGGCCACGCAGGAATTGGTCGTCCCCAGGTCTATTCCTATTACTTTGCCCATTTTATCTCAAACCTCCGTAAAACTATCTATAATACTCTCCGATTTTCGATATTTATTTACTCTTCTTTCTTTCACCTGAAACCCAACTATGAACATAACTTAAAATACATCCGTTTACAAGACTTGCCACCAATGCGAAGAAAGCCTTGCCCCGCGCGGCGGCTCCCGGCAGGGCGGTGGTGTATCCCGCCTCTACCACATTGGCAAAATCAGCCACAATAAATAGAACAAAACCCACCATAAGGCCTCTTACGATCCAGTTTTCCGGCAGGCGGGGCAGAAGGATAGCATAAAGCCAGACCGTGATCAAGGTGGCGAAAAAGACAACCATCATGTATATCAAAGGAAAATAATCGGGTTGAGATGACGAGAAATAGCCCGGGGCCGAGGCGAAAGCATCGCTGTTAACACCTTTATTAATAACATCAAATAACTTATCGATTAACGTGCTCGTAATCGTCACGATAATCGTTGTCCACCATAATGCCTGTTTGTTAATTTCGACCGCTTTAGCCATTTGCCGTCCTCACATTTTATTTTACTTTCAGTATTATCATGACTATTCCGTGAAATTTCTTTCGGCAATCTCCTTTAATTTCGAAAGCTGCCTGGTAGCAACCAGAAAATCGCCGAATTCGATGATAACCTGCGAATAAAACCATCCCCAGAAACCATCGTAATCGGCGCGCATTACCATGTTTATTCTGGTCCTGTTACCGCCCGCTTCTCTGAGATAATATCCCCCGTAAAAACAGTTTATCCCCAGTTTGGGAAATTTGGGATCTTCGCCGATGTTAAACGTAATACTTTTCCCCGGCTCGATATCCGCTACCCGCCCCATCAAAAAATTATCGCCTTCCTTCAATTCAGGCAGATTATCGACAAGCTTATCGAACGCTTTACCGCCCCCGATACCCAGAAATCCCGAGCCATAAGAATCGAATTCGGGCAACTGTCTTATCCAGCGGAAAATATACTCCCGGGGTACATTCACCTCCAGGGTTCTTACAGTCCTGAGTTCCGCGTCGGAGCAGTACCGGTCGGCGACATATTCATCCTCTATCTCCTGGGGTGTGGAATTCCAGTTATTCCAGGATGGCGCCAGGAAAAGTCTGAAATAACCGACACCTGCCGCTATCAGGACCAAAAACAGCACCACGATCTTGATGGCCTTAAAATCGGGATTGAAAAGATAGATGATTTTATAAGCCATATGCCCGAGCCAGATAATTACAAGTAAAGCGCCCAAAAGGAACCAGAACATCAGATAGACGACTTTCCCTGTCAATAGAAGTACAAGCGCCACAATAGCCCAGACAACAATACTAACAGCGTATCTTATTAATGTTATCAAATTACCTCCCCGCACAAATTACGCAGGCAATATTCCAGAAATCAAGCATGAAAGTTATAATAAGGGATGAACACCGAAAATACAAGAACGGAAAATCGTTTATCGCACATAAAATGGAATCGGTTCGAATCCCTTTAAAATGCGGGTCCCTCCAAAGCGTACACAAAGAGGCAGGGAATCAATGTCCCTCGGAGTTATGCTTTCATTTTCTCTATGGCTCCGAGAATTTCTCCATGTTCCGGGAATCGTCCCGTCTGTAATTTCGAAAATATTTTTTTACTATCGATGAAGACCTCGAAGGTTCCACCATCGGACGCGACCAGCTCCGATTTTATGCCGTACCTGTTCTCGATAGCCTCCGCCAAACTGACGGCTTTGGGATCGTATTTTCAAACGGCGCAATATTCTATAGCGATTTTCACTCTAATTCTCCCCGCTTTCAACGTTGTCGCCTGCATTAGAATGATAACCATGCTGCCTGTAGACAGGTTCCTCCACAGGGTCCTTATCATCGGCAGAGGAGTCATGGGAGGGCACGGTAACCGCCACCAGATCATCCTCATTTTCAACAGCCGCGTTTCGGGATTCTGATTGTATTTCATCCTCGCTGCCGGGAACGGTCATTCCAGTTCTCCGGATAATCTCCCGGGCCAGTTTTTCGTAATCCTCAGCCCCGAAACTGCTTGAGGCCGATTTAAATATCGATTTGCCGGTGCCGGCGATCTCCGCCAGCCTGACGTTTTTTCTTATGACCGTATCAAAAACCAGCGGTCCCAGATTTTCGCTGGATCTCATAGTGTCCAGAATCATGTTTGACAATCTGGTCCTGGAATCAAACATGCAGGGCAAAATGCCCAGGATATCGACCGAACTGTTTTGAGTGTTAATAAAAGAATCGAGCCAATCCAGAAATCTTATCCCGCTCTGCAAAGGAAGCGTTTCGGTTTGGATGGGAATGAGTATGGAATCGGAAGCAATGAGAGCGTTTCCGATTAGAAAATCCGACGAGGGCGGACAATCGAAAATGACATAATCGTAATTATCTCTCAATTCCCGAATACTCTCGTTCAGCGAGTAGATACTGAAACTCCCCTTGGGTAAAACATCACGAAGGTTTTTCCCGGAGGGGATATAATCCAATCCCAGAACGTCTGATTTTGTTATAACATCAGTTATCGCGGCCCGGCCGTAAATAAGCTCGCCGAGACCGGAGACTTCGTCACGATCCTCACCGTTGAGCCAGTTGGACAGGCTCCCCGAGGGATCGAGATCGACAAGCAACACCTTGAATGATTTGCCGGCCAATGCCGCGCCCAGATTAACCGTCGTGGTCGTTTTCCCTACCCCGCCCTTTTGATTCATAACTGCAATAGTCTTTGACATGCGATCTGCCTTTCCGGATTTAATTGATATTAAAAATTCTTGTCTATTTAAGAAGCCACCACTACTTTTGAGTGCCTAATCACTTTTTCGTCCAGCATGTATCCCGGAGACACGACATTTATAACAGTACCTGTCTCATGTTCCTCGGACAGCGACTGCATAACGGCCTCATGGTAATTGGGATCGAATGGTTTATTAAGAGCCTCTATCGCTCTAACGCCTCTATTCCTCAGCGAGGACATCAGTTTCTCGTATATAAGTCTCATGCCCTCGAGGACATTTTCGCAGTTTTCGAGTCTGGCTCCGGATTCGGAGGAGGACAACGTTTCAAGAGCCCTCTGGAAATCGTCAACCACGTCCAGGATCTCCAGGATCAGCTCTTCGTTGGCGTTTTTTATCAACTGAGAGTATTGCCTGGATGATCTTTTCCTGAAATTATCAAATTCCGCGGCCAGACGAATATATTTTTCCTCGTCTTCCGCCGCTGTTTCCGGTTTCAAAATCCCCGTTTTGTATGCCGCCAATTCGGCCGCCGGATGCAGTCTATTTTTCTTCATCTCATTCATACCTTCCAAAGAAGTCTCGTATTTTATGGGGTACAAAAATTATATGTCAAGGTCTATTCAGACAAAATTTCGGAAAGTCTTCTGGCCGTAAAATCAACTATACCTATCAGGCGCGAATAAGGCATTCTGGTCGGGCCTATTATCCCCAGAACGCCTTTAAACTTACCGGCCGAATACGTGGAGGATAGAAGCGAGAGTTCCGCCGTTTTACCGATCTCATCCGATTTTTCCTCAGAATCCACTCCCACAACCACTTTGATCCCGTCGACACCGGAGGCTTTTGATATCATCCTTCCAACCGTCTCTCTTCGATCGAGCAAATTCAATAATTCTCTCATCTTCTCGGGATCATTGAACTCCGGCTGATTCATCAAATAGCTTGCGCTTCCAAAGTGAATATCGCTCTCCCTGGAAAAGCTCAGAAGCTCATCCGACGATTCGATAAACATCTTAATCAGCTGAGGATTTCCCCTGGTCGGTTCGGCCAGACGCTTCTTTATATTTCTTTTCATCTCACCGACAGTCAACCCGCATAGCCGCTCATTTAAAATCGAGGCCGTCTCTCGCAAACCGATATCCTTAAGATCGGTTTCCACTTCAAGCAGAACCGTTTTGGCCAGGCCCGATTTCATGGCCAGCACCACCAGCACTCTTCTTTCGGCTACGGGAATCAGTTCCAGTTTGGTGATAATGCCCGATTCGAACTTAGGCGCAATGGTAATGCCGAGCTGATTGGATACCGATCCCAGCACCCTGGATGTTTGCTCCAGAATCTGATCGATCCCCGCTAAGGCGCCGGTAAGGAAACCGCTTATCATCTGCCGATCCGATTCGGAAAGCTCGTCAGGCCGAAGCAGATAATCTACGTAAAGGCGATAGCCCTCCGTGGTGGGAATTCTTCCGGCGGAGGTATGCGGTTGACTGACCAGACCCAGCTCCTCAAGATCTTTTATGGTATTCCTGATAGTCGCCGGAGATAGTTTCAGCCCGTACTTTTTGGCGATAGCCCGTGAGGCCACAGGTTCCGCGGTCAAAACATAATGATCGATGAGGATCTTGAGGATTTTTATTTCTCTTTCTGACAGATTCTTAAACGACATTTCTGGCCACCTTTACCGGCAATATAATTATCATTTATAACCAGTCAAGGCCATAAAGGTTTCCATCGATTAAGCGGTTGTTTTAAAATACATTACAATTTCCCCGAACGTAAAATTGAAATGACCAGGCCGGCCCCCAAAATGCCGGCGAAAAGATAGCCGATCAATCCCAGTACCGGCACTCCGTAAACCTTCAAACCGATATCGATGGTGAGCACCAGAGATGATCCCACTATTATGGCGGCGATAACCAGCGCGAAGGATAATCGGTTTGACGATCTGTCGAGTTCGCTTATCAGCTTATTCAGCCCCAGAACATCGAGCCCGATTTTGCCCTTCCCCTGGTTGAGTTTGGCCGTGAACTCCCGAATCTCCATAGGAACCTTGGTGACGAAATCCCGCATTTCGGTAACGCTGATTTTCAGATCCCTTTTCAACTGCGAAAAACTCATTTTTCTCAACATCAGTTTTTTCACAAACGGTACCGCGCTTTTGATTAGATCATAATCGGGATTCAGTTTCCGGGCGACCTCCTCATACGTCACAATAGCTTTCCCGAATAACATAAACTCGGATTTAACACTGATTCCATGACGATGGACGATATCGAAGAATTCATCAAATAAGGTCGACATGTCTATTTTTGACAGGGGGATTTTATGATACCGCACGAGCATCTCGCCGATATCGGCCTCCAGCGCCTGCTTGTTGATGGCATCGGGAAGAGCCTCGGCCCGCGAAAACGAATAAACCAGAGACTCCGCGTCGTTTGATACCACAGACGTTAGAATAT
This sequence comes from uncultured bacterium, assembly GCA_965602185.1. Taxonomy (GTDB): domain Bacteria; phylum Zixibacteria; class MSB-5A5; order UBA10806; family UBA10806. The sequence continues at coordinate 1,810 of CBFCYP010000024.1, read as the reverse complement.
CGCCCAATTCATTTAGTTGAGAATTAGAAAGCACGCCCATCATCCCGTAATCGACCGGGGCTATTTTGCCGTCGGATGTAACAAATAAATTTCCAGGATGCGGATCGGCATGGAAAAATCCATGATCGAATACCATTCGGAAAACAATCTCCCCGCCGGTCTCGCAAATCTCCACCGGATCAACGCCAATTTCCCGCAATTTTTCGGTGTTTGTAATCTTGATTCCCTCGATTCGCTCCATGGTTATCATGCGGCGGGTCGTATATTCCCAGAAGACTCTGGGGATAAAAATATGGTCGTCATCCGCGAAATTGCGGGCAAAAATTTCGATATTGCGGGCCTCATAAAGAAAATTGATCTCTTTGCTCGTCGATTTTTCCAGTTCGCGTATAAGTCCCATCGGCTCATACTGCCGGGACTCCGGGATATGCTTCTCCAGCAACGAGGCCAGATCTCTCAAGATCACCATGTCGGAATTTATAACGTCCTTTATTCCGGGACGCTGTATTTTCACCACCACCCTGGTACCGTCATGCAGAACAGCGTTGTGAACCTGTGAGAGAGAAGCGGAAGCCATGGGCTCGGAATCAAGGGATTTGAAAGCCTCCTCGATTCGGCATTCCAGGTTCTCCTCGATCGCCTTGCGGGCGGTTTCGGGGCTCATGGGAGCCACCTGGTCGTGCAGTTTGGTGAGTTCCACGACCAGCTCATAGGGAATCAAAAACGGCCGCATGGAAAGAACCTGCCCCAGTTTTACAAATGTGGGACCCAGCTCCTCCAGAGCCAGCCTGATTCTCTCGGGGAACGATAAATCCGGGGATGGTTTTCTTCTCAGGACCTTCTTGCCTAACTTGAAAGCGGCGCGCAGGTTGAGCCTGTCGACAATCTCCCCGAACCCGTACTTTATGAATACGCCGGCGATGGCTCGGTATCTTTTGATATTTTTAATCGTTAAATCGGGCCTGGGGATCGGCATTTAAAAGCTCCGTTTTGGGATAAAATTCAAACTGTCGTATTGTATAGATTCAGCCCTGACAGGTCAACTGTTTTTACCTTGACACCTTTCCGAATTTCGGTTATGATGGCTATCATCAAAAAATACCGGGAGGAGATATGTTGAAAATCATATCGCTTTTTCTAAGCGTTCTAATGATATCGATTTCGTGCTCGGACCAGCCCAAAGAGGTCAAAATAGGGGTTTATTTATCATTAACCGGCTCCACCGATTCATACGGCCTATCGGCGAAAAAGGGGTTCGATATGGCGCTGAACGAGATCAACGAATCGGGCGGCCTGCTGGGTAAAAATGTGAGGCTTATAACCATTGATGATGCGTCCCGGTCGTACATGGCGGTTATGGCGGTGAAAAATCTGATAGAAAAGGAAGGGGTCTGTTCTATTTTAGGTGAGGTAATAAGCGCCCGTACGCACGCCGCGGCGCCGTTTTGCCAGGCGGCAGAGATCCCCATGGTAACGCCGGCCTCCACGCATCCGGAAGTAACAAATGTGGGAGACTATATTTTCAGGACCTGTTTCATAGATCCTTTCCAGGGCGAGGTTATGGCATCGTACGCCTATAACAATTTGAAATTAAGGACCATCGCCACTTTTATGGATCTGAAAAACGAGTATTCGATGAATCTGGGACGGATATTCAACGATAAATTCGCCGAGCTCGGTGGGAAAATAATTACCACGGAATTCTACAGCGAGGGCGATACCGATTTTTCTTTTCAGATAAGAAAACTACAGAACTCCGCTCCCCAGGCGGTGTTCCTGCCCGGGTATTTCAGCGAGGTCTCCCGAATAG
>CBFCYP010000023.1:0-27708 GCA_965602185.1 uncultured bacterium | reverse complement strand
TGGAAAAATATGACAACTGATAGGAGTATAACGCTTGACTTTGATTGGATGTAAAGCTGTCGGGTCAGGCGACCCGACAGCACAAAAAACTTTTACGAATTCTGCTGCCTTGAAGATGGTCTGCATGTAATCCGATGGAGCAAAGAGTGAGGTGCATTATGAATAGAATATTTTTGTTAGCCTTTATAATCATCCTGACGCCCGTTATCGCCTTCGGGCAGTTATACCGGGAGAATATCTTCGGGCTCGACGTTCCCATAACCAGGTGGAACAAAACCGCCGACCGCGATTTCTTCAGCTCCACCTTTGAGGAAAAGCTCTTCTACCCGGTCGACATCGCATCCATCCGTTTCGAAAACGGCGATTCCCTCTCGGAGGTGTTCCTGATCGTGGAGGAGGCGGGTATGAAAATCCGCTGGCTGCGCGCCAGGGAAAGCGGCGGTGTCAGGACCATCGAGGGCCTGGGATATTACGGGCGTCCCGGTCACGAAGCGGGCGAATTCATCTCGCCGTCTGCTGTTGCCGTGGCCAGCGGCTCGGAATTCTACAATCCTGCCACCGATCATATCTACGTCGCCGATCGTATAAATCACCGCCTGGTGAAGTTGAATTACGATTACAACCCCGGCGCACCGTCGTCGGATCAGCTTATCTGGGAATCTTCCGTTTTCATCGATACCAACTGCTTCTTCTTCGACCTGGAGTATGTCGATTACGGCACCGGCAATCTCAACGACAACCGGCTTTTCGCTGTCGACGATATCGGCAACCGGCTCTGCGTCTTCGGCCATAGCGGGGATCAGCTTAATATATTCGATTTGCGCGAGGTGGTGGCCGATACCGTTATCCGTATCTACATGGGGATTACCTCCAGGCTTTTGCCCAACGGTTCGGTCATGCTCTATATCGGCGATTTCGGCAATACCAATGTCTGCGCGTTTCAGTATTCTAACAATGGAGAGCTCAGCTTCGTTAATGAAATAAACCTCGGCGACATGCATACGACCTCGGCCTGTATCGTACTTTACGACGACCGTTTCGGCCTCTGGGCCATCGAGGGACGAGGCCCGCGAATCTATAGGCTAGCGCTCGATTTGTCTCAGGTATTAATGGAAATAAGCGGCGAAAATTTCAATCAGCCGCTTTTAAATAATCTATTCAGAATCTGTATCCTGCCCGATAGAATGGTCCTGTTCGAAGAGATGACTGATCAGTCCGGATTGCTGTCATTGGCCCTTAACCCGCCGTCAGGCAAACGGGAGATCGAGGAACCGGCTGTGGTTCCTTACGTATTCCGGTTAAGTCAGAACTATCCCAATCCCTTCAATCCCAACACCATAATTAATTACGAGATACCGGCTGCCGATTATGTCACTGTGAAAATCTACAACATTCTCGGCCAGGAGGTTAAAACCCTGGTCGACTCATATCATGCCGCCGGTCCCCATTCCGTAATCTGGAACGGAACCAACGATTCCGGGAAAGAGATCGCGACCGGTGTTTATTTCTCGAAACTGTCCTCCGGCGATAACACCGAAATCAAGAAGATGCTGCTTCTAAAATAGCCAATACTGGTGCTGTGTTTCGGGAACTATGATTCGCGAATCAGATAGAATTCAAAAAACCGGTCATTGCGAAGAGTTCCCGACCTCTGGTCGGGGACGACGACGCAATCCATCGAAAACATCATGGAAGTATCATATCCTGAGGTATAAGGTTCCGCGACAACAAAATAAAGGACTGTCAGTCCCAGACGGATCTTGGGAATGAAAGGAGAAGATTGGGCAGACATCTATACTATGTTTGTTTTTCAATCTCGTTGAGAATTTTAAGACGTATTTCTTTAATTTGCTTATTATTGGGGCGCGTAGTACCATAGCATAGAAAAAAGATTGGTGATGTACCGCTTCCTTTAGAGTCAAAAACAGCTGGGATTAAACCTTGTCTGCGCAATTCTTCACTTACGAATTTGGTAGCTAAAACAATCCATCCCCAGTTAAAAGGAGTGGTTAGAATAGAAGTAAGGAAAAGAGTTACGAGACTACCCAAAGTCAAAGAAAATTCTATTGGATCTTCAAAAGTTAATCCTGGGATAATCTTTTTGAAATATGTTCGATTATCTTGAGCGTCAATTATACGCCTTAATATTTCACGGCGAATAGGTAAGGTGTGGTTTGAATACAATAGCGTATGGAGTTTTTTTCCTTTCTTCAGAACATAGAAATTTTTTAAGACGTTTTTCATTAGTCAGCGGAGTAATCCCTTTAAGCAGAGATAAGGCTTCACTAACCTTTGTTGAATCATCATGGTCATCTGGCACGTGAACTTCAGTAAAATCTAGTTTTAGTCCAGCCGCCTGCAAATCATACAAGAATTGATAATATTTCAAATCAAGTGCCGATCCAGAGGCATCACATTCCTTCACGGCTTCGATATGATTAAAAATATCTCTAAGAATTGTTATTGCTGGGTCGACGCCATGCGTTTCATTTATTGAAGCCCTCTCGAGAATGCCTGGCGGTAGTGTCTTTGATTGATAAAGTCGATATAGCTTCTCCCTTAATATTTCATTTTCATTATCGGATAGACATTCTTCAGCTTTTTCCCACCCCCTTTCTGGTGCGGATATAATAACTCGACGTTGCTGAAGAGGCTTTGAGATATCTTCATGCGCAATACGGCAAATCACCTCATCGTAATTCTTATCCCATATTTTTGCAGCATCCCAAGCATGATGCTTTCTAAAGGTCTTATCAGTCAACCATTCTTCGCGCCCCATTATTTGAATTGGTATTTCGTCATTTTCAATTAATCCCATCAATCCTTTAGGACTAATAATGCTCCTATCTGATTCATACGCTTGTCTTAGAAGTTGGCAGGCAGGTGTCCACAATACAGTTGCCTCTGCCGCACATAGAAGTGGAGCCAATGTTTCAGGCCCGCCAGCTCTAAGTTCGTTGGTTAATTGAAATACTTTATACACCTATATTTCCTCCTTATTACTTAGCCCTGCGAGTCACTGCTTGCAGTGACCGCATACGAATCCTACGGAAACTCTATCTTCTCGAACCATCGCGGATCGAAATCCGGGAATATATCGTCCCGCTTCTCGATATCGGCCAGATACTCCCGCTCGCCGTCAGATAGACTATCCGCCCGGCCCGCCATCTCCGCCAGCCGGTTGAAGGCCTCATGATGCGCCGCTATCCTGGTTTCCGCGTAATCCCTGGCGGCCCAGGTCGATATCAAAAACTGCCAGTCCGAAGCCGATAGCAGCATAAGCTCCCGCCCCGCCTGCGTGATGATTCTTTTCTCCAGATCTCCGGCATTAGCATATCTCTTCGCCAGCTCGATCATTTTCAGCTCGTCCTCGTAGATATGCTTCCAGGTCCACTCCGTCCACTCGTTGAGCCAGATATAATGATATCCGCCCTCGCCCCACGAACCCTCGGGCAGCGACACGATTTTAGACGGTTTCGATAAGTCGTAATACTCGCTGGCGGTTGATAATCCCACCTCATTGTCGGAACCTATCTTTTCGATGACTTTCTCCAGGAATTTGGGCCCCTCGAACCACCAGTGTCCGAAAAGCTCGGAATCAAATGGAGCCACCAGAATTCCGGGCGCGCCGGTACTTTCGTAATGTTTTCCCAGGATGCTTTTTACCAGATTCACGAAATGCGACGCGTTCTCCTCGATCCTGTCGTTTATCCACCCCGGGTTGTAAATCTGTTTGTCCGCGAGATCGCTTTTGGCCGAGGTTACCTTCCAGTAACGATGACCCCCCGGAAACCTCTTTTTATGAAAGTCGAGATAATTACCATCCCCCGGATATCCCCATTCGCCTGACCATACCTGCAGACTGCTTTCGGGATCGCGGCTGAATACTCCCACCGGCATCTTTCCCTCTTTCGATCCCACCAGGTAGACATTCTGCGGCGATTTTTCTTCATCTTCATCCCGCGGAACGTATTGCTTTTCGAATACTCCCCAGAGCGTTTTTAAGGCCTCGAACCTGTCCACGTAGACCCCGATCGCCTTGCCGCCTTTTAAGGTCGCGCTGTCTATGAAGAAATATTCCAATCCGTTCTCCGAGAGAAACTCCTCGACCCCTTTTCTGGAGTAGCTGTCCGGCAAGCCCTTAATTTTCACCGGCGGGCTCCATTCGTAAGAGGGACGGTAGGCGCATTCCGGAATCCATATCCCTCTCGGCTCGCGCCCGAAATGACGCTTATAGGAGACAACGGCAGTTTTTACCTGAACCTGGCAGGAGATATCCTGTGAGAGCAGAGGCAGGTACCCATGCGTGGCGGCGCAGGTAATAATTTCGATGTGTCCTTCATCCTGGAGCCGGCGAAATTCCCCGACCAGGTTATTATTATATTGATCGTTAAATGTCGATTTAATCTCTTTGTAATAATCCTCCCACATCCTGGCCAGGTCATGATATTCGTTCTGGTTGGTGCGGTAAAACTCCGTCGCGTCCGCCCCGGCGGCCTCGATTTTCTGTTCCAGGTAACCGCTGAACTCATCGATGAACGATTTGTGGGCCAGCTGTTCGCACAAGACCGGCGAAATGCCGATGGTGAATTTCGGTGATATGCCTTTTGCCGCCAGCCTGTTGCAGGCCGTTAAAAGAGGAATATAGGTCTCGGCCGCGGCCTCGTTCAGCCAATCGGTGCCATGCGGCCATCTGCCATGCCCCAGAACGTATGGCAGGTGCGAATGCAGCACGAATGTGAAATATCCTTTTCTCATTTGGCCGCCTGGAATCCGATGTTCTTGTCGGTACCGCCCTGAATATTTATCTCGCCGTATTGAGATTCGTATTTTTTCAGGTTCTCCTCAAGCGCCCGTTTCAGCATTTTTGCGTGCGCAGGCGTCATTATTATTCGCGCCAGGACCTTCGTTTTTACCGCGCCCGGCATCATCCTGGCAAAATCGATTATTATCTCCTGGGGCGAATGAGCGATCATGGCCAGGTTGGCGTAAATCCCCTCCGATTCTTTTTCGCCGATCTCTATATTTAATTGTCTCGGTTTCTGCACCAATGTTTCCTCCCTATCTTAATTTAAAATTTAAATCAAAATATTTGATTAAGACCTCGAATTTTAATATAATTTGCCATTATGTCAAGACGTTTAGAAAATACTATCGTCAAAAAAAGCCGCGCGATTAAGGTTATAGGCGGTTTTACCCGGTCTAAGGTTATGATTCTGGGGGACTTAATGCTCGACCGCTATTTGTGGGGCAGCGTCGAAAGGATCTCCCCCGAAGCCCCGGTTCCGGTAGTACATATAGAAAAAGAAACCAGCAATCTCGGTGGAGCCGCCAATGTCGCCGCCAATGTCAGCGCCTTGGGCGCTCAACCCTTTCTCGTCGGCGCCATCGGTGACGATCAATACGCCGTTGAATTAAAAAAGAACCTACGCGGCAAAAGGATCCCCACGTCCGGCCTGGTCATAGATTCCAAACGTCCCACCACGGTGAAAACCAGGATAGTCGCGCATAGCCAGCAGGTGGTCAGGGTCGACAGGGAAAATCTCGTCGAAATCAATTCCGACCTTGTGGAAAGCTTAATATCCAAAACTAAAAAATACCTGAATCAGGTTGACGGGATAATCATTTCCGATTATGGCAAAGGAGTGATCACTCAGGATCTGCTTGCCGGCATAATTCCGCTGGCGGTTTCGGAGGGAAAATTTATCGCCGTGGATCCCAAAGAGGTCCATTTTATGAATTATAAAAACGTCTCCGTTATTACACCCAATCATCACGAAGCCGGATTCGTGTCCGGGAGGAAGATCACCAACGAGAAAATATTAATAGATGTGGGTTGGAAACTTCTGAAATCGCTGGGCCTGGAATCGCTTTTAATAACCAGGGGCGAGAAAGGAATGGCCCTGTTTGAAAGGGATGGCGATCTAACTCATATTCCCACCGAGGCCAAAACCGTATATGATGTTACCGGGGCGGGGGATACTGTCATCGCGACTCTCGCCGTGGCGAGAACAGCGGGGGCCAGTATGAAGGAAGCGGCGCATCTTGCCAACATCGCCGCAAGTCTGGCCGTTGCGAAGTTCGGAACCGCAAGAGTCACGAAAGATGAGCTTTTGGAGGCAATAAACAACAAAAAATGAAATCGAAAATCGTCTCACAGAAAAAAGCTGTTTCGGTAAGGGCGGCGCTGAAGAAGAATAGTAAAATCGTCGTTTTTACCAACGGTTGTTTCGATATTATTCATTCCGGTCATGCCGTCTATCTCGATCGCGCGCGACGGAAAGGCGATTTCCTTATTGTCGGCCTTAATACCGATAAATCAGTTCATCGTGTTAAGGGCAAAAATCGCCCGATCATGAGTTTCAGAGAAAGGGCGCTTCTTTTGGCATATCTATCGCCTGTAGACCTGGTAGTTGGTTTTGGCGAGGATACCCCGTTGAATCTGATTAAAAAGCTTAAGCCCGATATTCTTGCAAAAGGGGCAGATTATCGGATCTCCGAAATCGTCGGGGCTTCCGAGGTCAAAAGCTGGGGAGGACAGGTTTGCAGGATTTCGCTTGTCAAAGGCCGCTCAACCAGCGGAATAATCCGGAAATTGCAGCAATTACGAGTTGAATAAGCCTTTCAAATACAACGCATTAAGTTGATATCCCATAAAAATGGTTGACTTTGTAAAGCCCGAATTAGTATGATTTAAATCTATTGGGGTATATTGCGGTTACCCCTTGTGCTTTGTTTGCGGGGAACATATTCCCCGCAGTTTAGTTAAGTTAGGCGTTGTCGAAATGGAACAGGATAAAAAGACACAAATATCGGCTTTCGGTGTTGATTCGATTTCCAGGCGGGGAAATTTAAGAGACGCTCTTGATCTCGCACTGGAGGAGATAAAAAGCGGAAGCTTCGAAAGCGATCTTTATTTTATCGCCGCCAGCATAGCTTTTCGGCTGGGTGATCTCGAAAAAGCCGAGCAGTTGACCAACAAATTATTGGCTCTCGACCCCCAACACGTTAAAGGATGGTTGCTTTTCGGGGAAATCTATACCAGGAAAAACGATATTGTCAGAGCCACCCACGCCCATCAGATGGCTGAAACGCTTTTCCCGGCTCTGACAAAAATAGGCGATGAATCCGTTTATTTTTTTAAAAAAGTGGAAAAAGAAAATAAAAATAATAAGGAGCCGAAAGAAAGCTTAAACTTCGACACCGTTACCTATGCCGATATCTGCGCCAGACAGGGATATTATAATAAAGCGCTTAAGATATATCAGGATAATTTAAGGAAAAATCCCGATGACGAAGAATTGAAAAAGAAGATCGCGGATATCGAAAAAAGGCTAAAAGATGACTGATCAGCGGATACAAGAAGCATTCTCGCTTCTTAAAAGAAATAAGATCGATTGTTTGCTCGTGACCGAGTTGAATCATGTCCGATACCTTACCGGTTACGGCGGCTCGAACGGCATGGTGTTGTTATTACCGCCCAAAGCCTACTTCTTCACCGATTTCAGATATAAGGTTCAGTCGCAAAAAGAGGTCAAAAATTGCGCGATTGTTATAGCCGAACAAGCTCTCACCTCGGAACTTCCCAAGATTCCCAAACTCAACAAAAAAGTCAGGATCGGACTGGAGGCGGAGTTCGTTACGCTTTCCCTTCAGGAGAGACTCAAAGATCTCCTGCCCAAAGCGGTTTTCAAATCGACAGAAAAACTTATCGAATCTCTTTCGATTACCAAGGATATAAATGAGATAAAGAAGATCAAAAAAGCCATAAAAATCAGTGAAAAAGCCTATACCGAAACCCTCGATTTTATAAGGCCGGGCGTTAAGGAAAAAGATATTGCGCTTGAATTGGAATATAAAATGAAGTCATACGGCGCGGAATCGTCCGCCTTTGATATAATCGTCGCTTCCGGACAGCGGTCATCTATGCCTCATGGAGTGGCATCCGAGAAAAAGCTGCGAAAAGGTGATTTTATCACTATCGATTTCGGTTGTTTCTATCAGGGATACGTCTCTGACATTACCAGGACGGTGGTGCTTGGAAAGGCCAATGAAAAACAAAGGAAAATTTACAATATAGTGCTTGACGCCCAACTCGCCGCCTGCAGAGCCGTAAAACCCGGTCTGGCATGCAGCCGTCTTGACGGCGTAGCCCGCGATATAATAATGAAGGCCGGCTATGGCGATAATTTCGGCCACGGACTGGGACACGGTATAGGGCTGATCGTGCATGACCTCCCTCAATTAAACGCGAGATCAACGGAAACCCTCAAAGCGAATATGGTGGTTACGATTGAGCCCGGAATCTACATTCCCAATTGGGGAGGTGTGCGAATTGAAGATGACGTGGTGGTTACGGCATCCGGAGCGCAGATCTTAAGCAAGCTGCCTAAGGAGCTTATCGAACTTTAGTTCGGCATAACCGAGCGAGGAAAATTATGAGACCTTCTAAAATAAGATCGCTTATAAAACTTGTCGAGGAATCGAATATTAATGAATTGGAGGTTTCCAGTTGGGGGCGGAAGGTTTGTATACGTAAAAGAATAGGCGGGGGAAACGGCCATGGTCCGGTAAATCCCGCCGGCAACCCGGCCCCGGCCGCTCCGGGACCGTCCGACGTTCATCTCGAACTCACCACCGAATCCCCTAAAGAAACTGAAAAAAAGATAAATCTGGTGGAGATAAAATCGCCCATGGTAGGGACTTTCTACCGTTCCCCGGCGCCGGACGCTCGCCCTTATGTTGATGTGGGAGAGGACGTTAAAACTGGCCAGGTGGTCTGTATAATCGAAGCCATGAAACTTATGAATGAAATTGAGTCTGAGACCGCGGGAAAAGTTGTTGAAGTTCTAGTGGCAAACGGCAAACCGGTTCAGTTCGGACAACCGCTGTATCTGGTGGAACCATATTAATCTCTCAATTAATTAATAATCCAAATTTGTCGATATTAATAATAAGCCCGAAACAGCGGGCGGTTTTATAATGAACATCGTTCCATCAAGGAGTGATATATGACATTCAAACAGATGATTCAGGAGATGCTCAATAAAAACGCGTCCGACCTGCATCTTCGAGTAGGTTTGAGACCCACTATCAGATACGACGGCAAACTTCAATCAATTGAGGATCAGATTCTGCTCCATGACGAAATGGATAAGATCCTTTCCCAAATTCTAAATGACGATCAAAAGACGAGATTCCATCAGAAAAGAGAAATGGATCTTGCGCTGTCGGTTTCGAAAATGGGACGGTTCAGAATCAACCTGTACAAGCAGCGCGGCACCATAGGCATAGCAATCAGAAGAGTCAACACCAAGGTACCGACATTTGAAGAATTAAACCTTCCAGAAGTAGTAAAGGATATCGCGGGCAATAAGAGGGGGCTTGTAATCGTAACTGGCACAACAGGTTCGGGTAAATCAACCACGCTCGCCTCCATGGTTGAACATATTAATGAAAATCGCGCTGAAAATATCCTGACAATCGAGGACCCTATAGAGTATATCTATCGCGATAAAAAATCGATCATATCTCAGAGAGAGGTGGGCGGTGATACCGAAAGCTTCGCCGCGGCATTACGTTACGCGTTCAGGCAGGACCCCGATATTATTCTGGTGGGCGAGATCAGGGATGCCGACACAATGAGCATCGCTCTTACCGCCGCGGATACCGGTCATCTGGTTTTAACCACCCTGCATACCTTGAATACCATCGAAACGATTTCGAGAATTATTTCGTTTTTCCCGCCTCATCAACACCAGCAGATCAGGCTTCTATTGGGAGGCACCTTGAAATCTATTATCTGCCAGAGACTTCTGCCCAGGGCGGATGGCCCCGGCCGAGTTCCCGCCGTTGAAGTATTGGTTACTTCCGCTTCGGTTCGCGAGGCGATCATCAATCCCGAAAAAACCAACACGATTATGGATCTTGTAGAGTCGGGTTCAATTCAATACGGCATGCAGAGTTTCGATCAATCCATTATGAAATTATATCGTTCCGGATTAATCAGTTACGAAGAAGCCCTGGCCCAATGTTCCAATCCCGACGATTTTGATCTCAGGGTTAAGGGAATAACATCGGCGTCTGATAAGGGGTGGTCCGAATTCGAAGAGAGTGCCAAACCTAAAGACGACTTCTCGTTCTAATCCCGGAACATAGATCCTTTTAAGGCCGGATTCATATCCGGCTTTTTTTGTCTTGAGTCATTTTATCCGCTTTAAGATCTTATCCAGAATCTGGTTGATTGTCTCTTGAAATATGATATATTATCTGCCTGTAATTTCTGACCGGAGGGCGCTTGCTAAAAAAGATTTTAATTGCGAATCGTGGCGAAATAGCGTTAAGGGTAATTCGAGCCTGCAAGGAGCTCGGTATTTCATCGGTTGCGGTCTACTCCGAAGCCGACATCGACTCTTTGCATGTCAGGTTCGCGGATGAGTCGGTGTGTATAGGCCCGCCTCCCCCCGGTGAAAGCTATCTGGATCCGCGCAAAATAATCTCCGCCGCCGAGATCACCAACGCCGAGGCTATCCATCCCGGTTATGGATTCCTTGCCGAGAATCCCGATTTTGCCGAAATCTGCGAATCCTGCGAGATTAAATTTATCGGGCCCTCGCATGACGTAATAAGAACATTGGGAAATAAATCTTTTGCGAAAAAAACCATGAGTCAGGCCGGAGTCCCCGTTATACCCGGATCGGAGGGTGATGTCTCCGATCTAAAATCGGCCCGGGAAATCACCTCTAAAATCGGTTATCCGGTGATTATAAAAGCTTCGGCGGGCGGTGGCGGCAGAGGTATGAGGATTGTCGAAACCGATACTCAGCTGGAAAAAGCTTTCGACATGGCCCGAACCGAAGCCGATCTGGCTTTCGGCAATCCGGATGTTTATATAGAAAAATTGCTCTCCAATACCAGGCATGTGGAAATCCAGATACTGGCCGATTCGCACGGCAACGTAATTCATCTGGGGGAGAGGGACTGCACCGTTCAGAGACGTCACCAAAAATTGATTGAGGAATCGCCCTCGCCGATTATGACCATTTCGCTGAGGGAGAAAATGGGACGTTCCGCTGTGGAGGGCGCAGCCGCGGCCCGATATGTCGGCGCCGGAACCTTCGAATTCCTGGTTGACTCCGATCTCAACTATTACTTCATGGAGGTTAATACCAGGATTCAGGTGGAGCATCCCGTGACCGAGGAGGTTACGGGACTGGATCTAATCAAAGAGCAGATATTAATCGCCGGCGGCGAAAAACTCGACATTAAGCAGGAAGATGTCAAAATAAAAGGTCATACGATCGAATGCCGAATCAACGCCGAGGATCCCTATAGAAATTTCATGCCCAGCCCGGGTAAGATAACCGCCTTCCACATGCCGGGCGGGCACAATGTGCGGATAGACACACATGCCTACGCCAATTATGTTATACCGCCCAATTATGATTCGTTAATCGCCAAGCTTATAGTCTCGGGTAACGACAGGAGGGAAGCCATAAGCAGGATGAAAAGAAGTCTTGAAGAATTAATCATAGAGGGTATCCCCACTACCAGAGAATTCTTCCAGGCCGTCTTCAAAAACAAGGATTTTATTTCGGGAAATTATGATAACTCTTTTGTGGATAAATTCCTGGCTCGCGAAAAAAGCGACCTGGAAATCAAAGAAGGCCTGGCGGCCGGGGAGGACATGTGATTCCTGACGATTTAAAATATTCGAAAGAACATGAATGGGTCAAGGTTGATGGGGACATCGCCACTGCAGGCATTACCGATTATGCCCAGGGCGAACTCGGCGATATCGTTTTCGTTGAACTCCCCCAGGTGGGATCAAAAGTCGAATATATGAAACCTTTCGGGACTATCGAGGCGGTAAAAGCGATATCGGATCTATTCAGCCCGCTTTCCGGCGAGGTAACCGAAGTTAACAATCAACTTGAATCCGACGCCTCCATTATAAACAGCGATCCCTACGGCGATGGGTGGATTATTAAGATCAAGATGTCCGATTTGAGTGAATTGGACAAACTCCTTTCGGCTTCCGCATATGAAACTGAAATAGGCGGTTGATGAGTTATATATCCAATTCTTCAAATGTCCTGAAAAGGATGCTGGAAGAGATCGGGCTCGAGGATTTTGAAGATCTAATTAAAACCGTTCCTGCCAGCCTTCGGGTTAAAAGACCTTTAAACTTACCCGATCCGCTGTCTGAGATCGAGTTGATCGATGAGGTTCGGTCAATAGCCGAAAAAAATAAAAAAGTCGTATACAATTTTGCCGGCGGCGGAGCCTACGATCATTTCAGCCCCGCGGTGATCGACCATATCCTGTTGCGTTCGGAGTTTTATACCGCCTATACTCCCTACCAGGCCGAAGTATCCCAAGGCACATTGCAGGCCATATACGAATTTCAGACTTTCATTTCCCGCCTGACAGGACTTCCGGCTACGAACGCCTCCATGTATGATGGCGCCAGCGCCCTGGCCGAAGCGGTTTCCCTGGCGACAGGCAAAACGGGCCGTAACGAGGTGCTGATTTCTCGATCGGTGAATCCCTTTTATATAGAAACGGTTAAAACTTATCATTCGGGCAGGAAAGTTAAAATCAGAACCTTAAACATCTTCGACGGTTCGACCGATTTTGAGGATTTGAAAGCAAAATTATCCGACAAAACCGCCGCGGTGGTAATCCAGAACCCCAACTTTTTCGGATTGCTGGAAAAAACCTTTGAGGTATCCGCGTACGCAAAAGAAAAAGGAGCCCTGTTTATTATCGTGTACGATCCCATATCTTTAGGCGTTCTTTCCTCGCCGGGAGAATGCGGGGCCGATATAGCGGTCGCTGAGGGCCAGTGCCTCGGAATCCCCTTGAACTTCGGAGGGCCGTACCTGGGGCTCTTCTCCGCGAAACAGGAATTTGTGAGAAATATTCCGGGCCGGCTTTCCGGAAGAACCAGAGACAGCAAAGGCCGAATCGGTTATGTTCTCACCCTGCAGACCCGGGAACAGCACATACGGAGAGAGAGGGCCACCTCTAATATCTGCACCAACCAGGCCCTTTGCGCGCTGGCCGCAACAGTTTATCTGTCTCTGCTGGGAAAATCGGGGCTTGAGAAAATCGGCAATCTCTGTCTTTCAAAAGCCCATTACGCGGCATCGAAGATATCCGGGATTCCCGGCTATAAACTCAAATATAACGGTCCTTTCTTTAAAGAATTCGTGGTGGAGACCCCGGTTTCGCCTCACCGTATTATCACCAGGCTGGCCGGCAAGGGCATTATGCCGGGTGTGGATATCGGCAAATACGCGGCGGGCTTAAAAGGCTGCCTGATGATCGCGGTCACGGAAAAAAGGACCAGAAAGCAGATAGATGATCTGGTCTTTGAACTGTCGAAATTCGCCTGATGACAAGAGATGTTATGAAAAATGATGTGGTATTAATTCTTGAAACCAAAAATCATATGTTTATGAACTTGGTGAAGGAAGCGCTCGAAAATCAGGACATTCCCGTATTGCTGAAGTCTCCGATGGGATATTACCTGCGGGGCATGCTTCCCATAGACCAGGGATTTTTCAATTTAAGGCTTTATGTACAAAAAGAATTCGAGCCTGAAGCTAATGAAATTGTCAGAACAATTGTGCCTCCGGAGGAAATTTTATGAAAAAATCAATCTTATTTACGGCTCTTATAATTTGTTTGTTAGCAATCTCTTGTGCGAAGAAAGAGCCTGTTCCTTCCCGGATAAATTTCATAACCGATTATGACCAGGCCAAATCCGCCGCCGAAAAATCCGGAAAGCCGATGATTATCGATTTTTTCACCGATTGGGGCACCTGGTGTGATTCGCTGGATACCAACACCTATTCGGATTCTCTGGTGATTTCGCTTTCCGGGGACAATATTTTTGTAAAAATCGACGGCGAAATCGATACCGCCCTGGCCGACCAATTCGGTGTTTCAGGTTACCCCACCATAGTCATAACCAAACCTGACGGCCGGGAGATAGATCGTATCTGGGGATACTTACCAGCCACCGAATTTTACAACCAGGTCCAGCTTTATCTGCAGGGCAGGGAAACCCTTGAGGATTATTTATCCCGCCTGGAGGACGAGCCGGAAAATCTCGAATACCTTTCCATGATAGGAGAAAAATACGTCAGCAGATCTATGTATGATAAAGCCGTCGAATATTATGAAAAAGTCGTGGAACTTGATAAGGAAAACGAAGACGGTTACGCTGCCCGGGCGCTCGCCTCGGTTCACGATACTCAGAGCCGCGCCAAAGATTATAAAGCGGCGTTGAAAACCTGCATGAGACTGTTGAAGATGTTTCCCGAGTCTCCTGAATCCGATGAGGCCGCCGCCTTGCTGGGATATTATACCGCCAAAGACGGAGATACGGTGGAGGCTTTGAAATTGTATAAAGGTTATCTTAAAATGAATGCCGATAGCGAGAACGCCGAATGGGTCAAAAAACGGGTTGCCGATCTGGAAGGCGAATAGAGGATGATTGAACTTTACGACAAGCTGATTTTCGAACTGTCTTCTGAGGGCAACGCCGGCATCGACCTGCCCGATCTCGATGTTCCGGAAGTTGAGATATCCGATTTTATTCCACCGGAATTTTTGCGAAAATCACCGCCCCAGTTGCCGTCGGTATCCGAGCCGGACGTTATGCGTCATTTTGTCGCGCTATCAGCCAAAAACCATCATATCGATAAAGGATTTTATCCTCTGGGATCCTGTACCATGAAGTACAATCCCAAGGTTAACGAAGATCTTGCCAGATATTCGGAATTTATAAACGCTCACCCTCTTTTTCCCGAAAACGCCGTCCAGGGTACTTTATCGCTGTTATACGAACTCAAAGAGCTGCTTTGCGAAATCGCCGGCATGGACGCCGTAACCCTTCAACCCGTCGCGGGCGCTCATGGTGAATTCACGGCGCTTCTGATGATTCGCGCCTGCCATAAAAAGAACAAAAGAAATCCCAAAAAGATTATTCTCCCCGATTCGGCGCATGGAACCAATCCGGCATCGGTTAGGATGGCGGGTTACGAAGTGGTGCAGATAAAATCCAATGATCGCGGCCTGGTGGATATCGATCAGCTTTCAGCCCATTGTAACGATGACCTCGCGGCGTTCATGCTTACCAATCCCAACACCCTGGGATTATTCGAGTCGGAGATTCAGAAAATAGCTCATCTCGTTCACGACGCCGGAGGGCTGCTCTATATGGACGGCGCCAACCTTAACGCTCTGCTGGGCCTGACTCGCCCGGGGGATATGGGTTTTGACGTGGTGCATTTCAATATGCATAAAACGTTCTCGACCCCGCATGGCGGGGGAGGACCCGGCGCCGGGGCATTGGGAGTAAAATCCAAACTCGAACCGTTCCTGCCCGTCCCGGTTGTGAATAGAAAAAAGGATCGCCGGGGTGATTACCTGTTTTACCTCGATTATAAAAGACCCGATTCTATCGGCAAAGTACACTCTTTCTACGGCAATATAGCGAATCTTATCCGGGCCTACTGCTATATCAGGAATCTCGGCCCGGCAGGATTAAAAGAGGTTTCCGAGACGGCCATTGTAAACGCCGCCTATCTTCGGGAAAAGCTGAAAGATATGTTTGATTTGCCGTATAACTGCGACACCTTGCATGAATTCGTGTTGTCCGGAAGCCGTCAGAAGACCCGGGGCGTAAAGACTCTCGATATCGCCAAACGGATACTGGATTTTGGTATTCACGCCCCGACGGTGTATTTCCCCCTGATTGTCTCGGAAGCGCTGATGATCGAGCCGACCGAAACCGAAAGTCAAGCCTCGCTGGATAACTTTATCGAAATCATGAAGATTATTATTGACGAAATTGAAAACGATCCCGAAAAAGTGAAATCCGCCCCGCACAATACGCCTGTTTCCCGTCTAAATGAGGCGCTGGCAGCGCGGGAGCTCGATATCTGTTATAATGAATAAGCGTTTCGATTTTGTCCCAATGTTTTGTGATTGACGTTAATAAAATATCGGTAATTTATAAAAGCGGGGATAAAAAAATCCCCGCTTTATCGTCTTTGAGCCTGAATATAGAAGATGGAGCGTATATTTCTATTTTGGGCCCCAACGGTTCGGGCAAATCGACTCTTGTGAAAGCGTTATGCGGCCTTGTTCCTTTGTCGGAAGGCTATATAAAAATTAATGGGGTCGAAGTTGCCCGGGGCGAATTTTCCAGAAAGCTTTTCGGCAGTGTAGGTGTAGTTCTCCAGGAACCGTCGGGACAGTTCCTTATGCCGACTGTTAGAAAAGAAATCGAATCGCCGTTACAGAATCTCGGATTGAATTATCCGGAGCAGCAAAAAAGATTCGATGAAGTCGTCGAAAGGTTCGAGTTGAAAAATATGCTGGATATCTCGCCCGAGAATCTCTCTCCGGGGCAGATGCAGATAGTCAACCTCGCGGTCGCGTTTTCAATCGGTTCCAAAATCTTAATTCTGGACGAGCCCACAACTTTCCTCGATTTAAAATATCGAAAGCTGATTCTCGATTATATTCAGGAGTTCAATAACGACGGCAGAACAGTAGTTCATGTCACTCAATATCCCGATGAGGCGTTGTTCTCGAAAAAGACCGCCATTATGGATTCAGGAAGACTGGTCGACGCAGGCGATCCTTATACTATTCTGTCGGACCGGGAGATGTTGAATCAATTTAGGCTGTCACCGCCGCGTGAAATTGAATTTAAAAAACATTTCGGCTTCGATTTTAACGATGCCGAAGCGATAGACGGTTTTATCGGTTCGCTGAGGAAAAAAGCGCCATCCAATTCAAATCCGCCGGAAACAAACAAAACTATCATATCTGCGGGCGATCTATCGTTTTCTTACCCCGACGGCCGCTTTTTTTTAAAAATCGACGAATTGTACTTATATGAAAACCGGATTACCGGACTCATCGGGCCTTCAGGGTCCGGCAAATCTACGCTGGCGTTGCTTCTTGCGGGGATACTCAAACCGCAGAAGGGAATAATTAAATATGAAGATGAAAAGATAACGGACTTCAATAAATTTCGCAGGATTATCGGATTGAGCTGGCAGATGCCCGACCCGGTATTAATCGGTCCCACCGTTCAAGATGATTTGTTATTGGGCCTGAAATGCAGTGACAAACAAGATGTAAACGTTAACTCGCTTCTGGCAAATGTCGGCCTGGCGGGATTCGGGGATAGAATTGTGGATACGCTTTCCGGAGGGGAGAAGCGTAAATTATCGCTGGCGAACGTCCTGGCGGCAAAACCCGAATATTTGATACTCGACGAACCCGCGGCCTTTCTCGATCCCGTATCTCAGATCGAGCTAAAGAAAATTATTAAGGGACTTCAAAGTAGCGTAAAAGGGGCGTTGATCATCAGCCACGATCTATCATTTTTATCGGATCTGGCGGAGCGGGTAATCGGCCTTAAAAACGGCAGAAGAGCTTTCGATCTGCCGGCCGAAAAATTTTTCTCCTGTCCGGAATATAGCCGAACCATCGATCTGGATATTGATAAAATGATAACTTTTCGTAATAAAATCGCCGAAACCGGCCTGGAATTATCATGTAATTCGTTGGATCCCAGGACAATAAAAGAATTTCTGGAAAATTCCTCTCCCGTTTCTGATGATTTCTCTTGACAATCTGCCCGGCGGTTTTTTATTAATGCCGACGCTTTTCGGGCGCAAATATAATGATGATAAAGATCGCTTTAAAATTCCGATTGGTCCGCCAAAAGGCGGATTTTTTTTGCCGACAATGTCTCATGACTGAAAATAACGGAGGTTAAATGGCAAAAGATATGACGGTTAAAGTAATGTCGGATAAATCTATCTCGCTCGCTCTCAATAGAATCGCCCATGAAATAATCGAGAAAAATAAAGGCGTTGACGATGTCGTAATTATCGGTATCAGGACCGGCGGTGCCATTCTGGCCGATCGATTGAAAAAAATCCTGGATGGGATTTGTGACGCCGACGTGCCTGTCGGCATAATCGACATCACCCTCTACCGCGACGATATCCAGGTCAAGCTCGACCAGCCTCTGGTTCAGAAAACCGAAATCCTGTTCGATCTCGTAGATAAGGTGGTTGTGCTGGTTGATGATGTCCTTTACACCGGGCGAACTGTCAGGGCGGCGTTGGACGCCATCGTCGATTTCGGACGTCCCCGGGCGATTCAGCTCGCTATCCTCGTAGATCGCGGTCACAGGGAACTCCCCATTCGCGCCGATTATGCCGGGAAAGAGATCCCCACATCTAAAACTGAGAGAGTTGAAGTCCATCTAAAAGAAATCAGCGGTAAGGACGAGGTGATAATAGATAGAAGCGGCAGGGGCGGGGTATGAGCCTGAAGATCCGTCACCTGCTCGGGCTTGAAGGCGTATCGGCCGATGATATCCGTCTGATACTCAATACCGCCGTCTCTTTCAAAGAAATCCTTGGCAGGAAGATCCCCAAAGTGCCCACGTTGAGAGGAACCACTATCATAAACCTCTTCTATGAACCGTCCACCCGCACAAGATTGTCGTTTGAGCTCGCCGAAAAGAGGCTTTCTGCCGACACCGTTAACTTTTCGACCTCCGGGTCATCCGTTGTAAAAGGCGAGTCTTTAAAAGATACGGTATGGAACATAGAGGCCATGAAGATCGATATCATCGTGATTCGTCATTCGGCCTCCGGCGCTCCCCATTATCTCACCACCTGCTGCAAGTCCACCGTTATCAACGCTGGCGACGGCGCTCATGAGCATCCCACCCAGGGACTTCTCGATATGTACACCATGAGAGAAAAATACGGCAAACTCGAGGGATTGAAAGTCGTGATCGTCGGCGATATCAAGCATTCGCGTGTCGCCAGATCGAATATCTGGGGTCTTTTATCCATGGGCGCTAAGGTCGCCGTATGCGGGCCGCCCACTTTGCTGCCGGTCGAGATGGAGAAGTTCGGTGTCGAGGTTTACGATGATCTCGACGAAGCATTAAGGGGAGCGGATATAGTAAATATCTTAAGGCTTCAAAAGGAAAGACAGAAGACGGGCCTGTTGCCGTCTTTGAGAGAATACAGCCGCTATTACGGAATAACCAGGGATAGACTCGATTTACTGAACGATAATTTCACCATCATGCATCCGGGACCCATGAATCGTGGAATCGAAATATCCTCGGAGGTCGCCGAGGGTCCGTATTCTGTTATACTTCCTCAGGTAACTAACGGAGTGGCGGTCAGGATGGCAGTGTTGTATCTGCTTTCCGGCGGAAAGGGCAAAGTCGATGAAGAATGATATGGTGCTTACGGGTGGGAAGATAGTAGATCCGGTAACCGGGTATTTCGGTCCGGCAACCGTTTTTATTTCTGATGGTAAGATCGAGAAAGTGGAAAAACGCAAAAAGAGCAAAATCACCGGGGGGAATGTAATAAAACTTGACGGCAAGATTATCTGCCCCGGCTTTATCGACATGCACGTTCATCTTCGCGAACCGGGAGACGAGGACGAGGAGACCATAATTTCCGGAAGCGAGGCCGCGGCCGCCGGTGGTTTCACGTCCATCGCCTGCATGCCCAATACCAGACCGCCCCTCGATGACGCCGGCGCTATCGAATATGTGAATAACCGCGCCCTGCTGGCTCCCGTAAGAGTATATCCTATCGGGGCGGTTACCGTGGGCCAGAAGGGCGAAATGTTAACCGAGATGATGGAGATGTCGGCCTGCGGTGCGGTAGCTTTTTCGGATGACGGTTCGGGAGTGCAGAATAATGATATGATGAGACGAGCCCTGGAATATTCCAAAACCTGTGGAGTTCCCATAATATCCCATTGCGAGTATTCAGACCTCGCCGCCTCGGGAGTTATGCACGAAGGTTTTATATCGAGCAAGCTTGGGATGAAGGGAATTCCGGCCGTCGCCGAGGAGCTTATGGTGGCGCGCGAAATCATGCTGGCGTCACTAACTCAGGCTAAGGTGCATATCGCTCATGTATCGACCGCCGGGTCGGTTGATCTTATTAGAAAAGCCAAAAAATCGAAAGTGCCCATAACGGCCGAGGTCACCCCGCATCATTTCTCAATGACCGATGAACTCATTAAATCGTTCGATACCAACCTAAAGGTTAATCCCCCGTTGAGAACAAAAAACGATGTTAACTCCGTTATAAAGGGACTCGCGGATGGCGCTATCGATTGTATCGCCTCGGATCATGCCCCGCATTCGGTGGAAGATAAGGAGCTCGAATTCGATTACGCTCCCTTCGGTTTGATCGGATTGGAAACGACTCTGGGGCTGGTTATAACTAAGCTTATCAATGAGAAAGTCTTGACCTGGGTCGAAGCGGTGGAAAAGTTGTCCACCGCGCCTGCCAGGATTCTCGATATCCCCGGAGGAACCCTCAATGAAGGCGAGCCCGCCGATATTACCGTCATAGATCCCGAACTCGAATGGATTGTCAATCCCAACGATTTCAAATCGCTCTCCCGCAATACCCCCTTCGCCGGCTGGCAGCTCAAGGGCAAAGCGGTGATGACTATTGTCGATGGGAATATTGTCTATTCATCAATATAAAAATGCCCGTCTACCGCGATAAAATAAAAGTCTCCGCCTCCGGCTTCTGCGATATTCACGATATCACCGCCGAGGTATCCCGGATCTTGAAAAAATCCGGTCTCAACCAGGGGATATGCTGTGTCGCCGCCGTCGGTTCCACCTCCGCCGTGAGCACGATCGAATATGAACCCGGGTTGTTAAAAGATATCCCCAGGTTTTTCGAATCTCTTCTCCCCGGCGACGTTCCCTACGAGCATGACAAAACCTGGGGCGACGGTAACGGTTTCTCTCATATGCGGTCCTTTCTTCTGAAAACCTCCGCCACCATACCGTTCGATGACGGCAAGCTCGACCTGGGCACCTGGCAGCAGATCGTATTCCTCGATTTCGATAACAGATCGAGACGCCGGGAAATAACCGTGCAATTGGTTGGCGAATAATGAATATCTCCGAGAAATTAGGTCTCACTCATGTAGAATGGGCCGATGATCACCTCGTAGTCCTGGATCAGCGAAAATTGCCGTTAAAAGAAGAATATTTTCATATCAGGACCATCGATGACGCTTTTTATACCATTCAAAATCTGGTTGTCAGGGGAGCTCCCCTTATCGGAATCACCGCCGCTTACGCCCTATGCCTGATCGAAAATTATGACGATCGCGATTCTTTTTTCGCATCCTGCGATAACCTTAAATCCGCCCGTCCCACGGCCATGAATCTCTCCTGGGCTGTCAACCGAATGATAAACGCATATGAATCCCATGTGGGGGATAAAAACCTGGGCCGGATTTTACTGGATGAGGCGGTAAAGATTCACCGGGAAGACTCGAAAATGTGCGAGGCGATCGGCTTGCATGGAAATAAAATAATCCCCAATGAATGCCGGATCCTGACCCATTGCAACGCCGGCGCTCTGGCTACCGGCGGAATAGGGACCGCCCTCGGCGTGATTTATACCGCTTTTTTCTCCGGCAAAACAATCGAGGTATGGGTGGACGAGACCAGACCCGTTTTACAGGGAGCGAGGCTGACCGCCTGGGAGCTTGCCCGAGCTGGCGTTCCGCATACTCTCATTAGCGATAGCGCCTCCGGCAAGTTAATGTCCGAAAACAGGATAAATCTGGTAATCGTGGGGGCCGACAGGATTGCTAAAAACCTCGATTTTGCCAATAAAATAGGCACCTACAATCTGGCGGTGCTGGCTCGTTATCACGATATACCCTTCTATAGCGCGGCGCCCACATCGACGTTCGATTTTAATTGTCCCGACGGCGGTTCGATAGAGATTGAGAACCGGTCAGCCGATGAGATCCGCAATGTATTCGGCACCCAGATATCTCATCCCGCGACGCCCGCATATAATCCCGCCTTTGATATAACGCCTAATAATCTGCTGACCGGCATGATTACCGAAAACGGGATTTTGACCCCCTGAATTCGGGTGAATGGGTGTAAACTATGGAAATATCATGTGTTAGCTCTAATGTTTATAATGGATCTGTCGAAAAAAGACTATAAGAAAATGATCCCGGTAGGCGATAATGCCCGGATTTTTTAAAATGAATGACGAAATTTGGAAAGTTAACCTGATGATTTCTCTTGACATATCGAAACCGCGGTTTAAATTAGAAGGTTTATAAAATTTGGAAAACTTGGCCTTAATGGAGCCGTAATGAATACGAAGACTTTTGTACCAAATCAGAATCGCCAGAATCAGCAGTGGTTTCTAATCAATGCCGAGGGCAAGGTCCTTGGTCGTTTAGCCTCCCGAATCGCAGGTTTGATAAGGGGCAAAAACAGTCCGCTGTTTACTCCTCATCTCGATATGGGATCGTTTGTGGTTGTTATCAACGCCGAAAAGGTAGCGTTGAGCGGCAAAAAATTGAATATGAAAAAATATTATTCTTATTCGGGATATCCGGGCGGGCTTAAAGAAACCCCCATCCTGCGTCTTTTGGAAAGGCATCCTGAAAGAATTATCGAAAAAGCGGTTAAAGGTATGCTTCCTCACAACAGGTTGGGAAGACGCCTTAACAAGAAGCTGTTTGTGTATGCGGGTGATAAACACCCTCATCAGGCACAGAAGCCTGAAAAAATAGATTTTTGACAATAACTATCTGGAGGTAACTTGACAGACGGTCAATTCGCCGCAACGGGACGCAGAAAGAACTCGGTAGCCAGAGTAACAATCAAAAACGGCAGCGGTACTATAACAGTAAATGGAAGGGATCTAAAATTATACCTTTGCCGGGATACATTGGTCATTCACGCATTGAAACCGCTTGATGTGGCCGAATTGATGGGCAAAATCGATGTCAAGTGTGATGTCGGCGGCGGCGGGTTAACAGGTCAGGCCGGGGCCATAAGACTTGGTATCGCAAGAGCTTTAATAGAATATGACCCGGAATTGCGCGGGCTTTTAAAAAAGAACGGATTGCTTACGCGCGATCCCCGTATGGTGGAACGCAAGAAATACGGCTTGGTCAAGGCGCGCAAACGCTTCCAGTTCTCTAAGAGATAATTTTTTAACGACGCACATCGGTGGACTCTGGATGTGGTCTCCCGTTTATATAGGGAGTCATCCAGGGAATGAAGCCGGTGGAGGAGAAACCAACACATGTCAAATTTAACAGTCAAGGATCTGCTTGAATCGGGGGTTCACTTCGGCCACCAGACCAGAAGATGGAACCCCAAAATGAAAAAATTCATTTTCACCTCCAAAAACGGTATATATATCATAGACTTGAATAAAACTCTTCTGTCGCTTAACCGGGCCTGCCAGAAAGTCCGTGAGGTTGTGGAGGACGAAGGGAAAATTCTATTCGTTGGCACCAAAAAACAGGCAAAAGTTGTCATAAAGAGCCAGGCTCAACGGTCGGGTCAGTTTTATGTTACCGAAAGATGGCTCGGCGGTATGCTCACTAATTTCATGACCATAAAGAATAACGTTAAAAGATTGAAAAACATTGAGCGTATGAAGGAAGACGGCATATTCGAGAAAATAACCAAAAAGGAAGTCGGCAAGCTCGAGAAAGAAGCCTCCCGCCTTGAGAAATTCCTTTCGGGCATCCGCGAAATGTACACGCTTCCCAAACTGGTCTTTGTGGTGGACACCAAAAAGGAGAGAATTGCCGTGGCCGAGGCGAATATCCTGAAAATTCCGGTTATCGGTATAATAGATACCAACTCCGATCCGGATCCCATCGATTATCCTCTCGCGGCCAACGATGATGCTATCAAGTCGATTTCTATAATAACCAAGGCTATTGCGGACGCCGCCTTGGAGGCTCAGCAGAAGGTTGGAGTAGAGGAAATGGAAGCCGGGCCCGAAAAGGTTGAAACGGTTAAATCTGATGACAGCAGGGAGACGGAATAGATGGAAATTTCTGCTAAACAGGTTAAGGAGCTGAGGGAGACTACCGGCGCTGGAATGATGGATTGCAAGAAAGCTTTACTCGAATCGGACGGTGATATAGAAAAAGCGATTGCATTTTTACGTAAGCAAGGGCTTTTAAAGGCCGCGAAAAAGGCCGATCGCACAGCGAACGAAGGCATAATTTATTCGTATATACATCCCGGCAACAAGCTTGGAGTCCTGGTTGAAATAAATTGCGAAACCGATTTTGTGGCGAGAACCGAGGATTTTCAGAATTTCGCCAAAGATATCGCCATGCAGGTCGCCGCCGCCAGTCCGCTGGTTGTCGAAAGAGGGCAGCTCGATCCCGCTCTGGTCGAAAAAGAGAAAGAAATTTACAAAACTCAGGCTCTGGGAGAAGGCAAACCGGAAAAAGTGGTCGAAAAAATTATCGACGGACGGCTCGAAAAATATTATCAGGAGGTCGTGCTTCTCGATCAACCGTTTATTAAAGATCAGGATCTGTTCGTTAAGGATCTGCTGACCAATGCCATCGGGAAGATGGGCGAAAATATCAAAATAAAAAGGTTTGCTCGTTATAGATTGGGGGAATAATTGGGCCCCTCTCCAAAATCAAAATCATCTCTTAAAAAACTTTCTCCGAAAGTTAAGTATAGGAGAATCCTCTTAAAACTGTCCGGCGAGGTTCTCATGGGGGGGAAATCGGGAAAAGCCCTCGATGATAGAACCCTGGGAGAAATATCCCGACAAATAAAGGAAGTCGTTGACCTGGGAGTGCAGGTTGGCGTCGTTATAGGAGGCGGTAACATCTTCCGCGGCCTGGAGGCCGCGGCGGGCGGTATGGACCGCGTCAGCGCCGATTTCATGGGAATGCTGGCAACCGTGATCAATTCTCTCGCCATGCAGGAATACCTTGAAAAACGTCATACCTTTACCCGCGTTTTAACCGCTATCGAAATGGCGGAGGTGGCGGAACCTTTTATCAGGAGGCGCGCCGTCAGGCACCTCGAGAAAGGAAGGGTGGTCATATTTGCGGGAGGAACCGGCAATCCCTATTTTACCACCGATACCGCGGCGGCCTTAAGAGCCAGCGAAGTCGGTGCTGATATTATTCTCAAGGGAACCAAGGTAGATGGTGTCTATGACAGCGATCCCGTCAAAAACAAAAAAGCAAAAAAATTTGACAGGGTATCTTATCTGGACGTACTGAATAAGGGTCTGAAGGTCATGGACGCTACCGCAATTTCCCTGTGTATGGATAATAATATCCCCATAGCGGTTTTTAATCTTTATGAAAAAGGGAATTTGCTTCGTATAATAAATGGAGAGAAGATCGGAACCTTAGTTACATAAGGCGGGAACTTATGTTAAAAAAAAGCTACAATGAATGCAAAAAGAGAATGGAGAAATCGCTTGAGTCCCTGGGCCG
The DNA here is from genome assembly GCA_965602185.1 of uncultured bacterium. Lineage (GTDB taxonomy): Bacteria > Zixibacteria > MSB-5A5 > UBA10806 > UBA10806. The sequence continues at coordinate 2,340 of CBFCYP010000023.1, read as the reverse complement.
GGAACTCACCGGAATAAGAACCGGCAAAGCGACAACTACAATCCTCGATGGGATAAAGGTAGATTACTACGGTAATCCTGCGCCTCTTAAGCAGGTGGCATCCATTTCGGCGCCCGATCCGAAGCTCCTCGTGGTTCAACCCTGGGAAAAAACCGTTATGCCCGATATAGTGAAAGCGATTCAAAAAGCGGATCTCGGGTTGAATCCGGTAACTGAAGCGAACGTAATTCGAATTCCAATACCTCCCCTCAACGAGGAAAGACGCAGGGAGATGGTTAAGCTGGTTAAAAAATTCGGCGAGGACGGAAAAGTCTCGATTAGAAATATCCGACGGGATATCATTGAAAACCTGAAAAAGGCTCTGAAGGACTCCGAGATTACCGAGGATGAATTCCATCAGGGTCAGAAAAATATTCAGGATATTACCGACGAGCATATTACCGGGGTGGAGGACATGGTCGAGGATAAAGAAGCCGAGGTAATGGAAGTTTAACGGCCCGTATGTCATGCATCCCGAGGAACTAAAATCTTCCGTAATAGCGGCGGGAAAGCTGCCGGAGCATATTGCCATAATTATGGATGGCAACGGCCGCTGGGCCAAAAAGCGCGGTCTGTTGCGCACCGCGGGTCATCGCGCCGGAGTGAAAACGGTGAAGAAAATCGTCCGGATTGCCGGCGACATAGGGCTGAAATATCTGACCCTATTTACATTTTCCACCGAAAACTGGAAACGTCCCAAAAACGAGGTCTCTGCCATAATGAGGCTTCTGGAACAGACCACCAAAAGGGAGCTTTCCGAACTTCTCGAAAATAATGTCAGGCTGATCGCCACCGGCAACATTGAAAATCTTCCGCCCAAAAAAAGGGAGGTCTTGCTTGACGCTATCGAGCGCACCAAAAACAATACGGGATTGATTTTAAACCTGGCCTTGAGCTACTCGGGCCGGGCCGAGATACTGCAGGCCATAAAAAATATAGCATCAGATTTATCCTCGAAAAAGATTATCCCCGATGATATAAATGACGAGCTGTTTTCGTCCTACCTGCAGACCAACGGCTTGCCCGATCCCGATCTTTTGATAAGAACATCGGGCGAAATGCGCATCTCCAATTTTCTGTTATGGCAGACCGCCTATACCGAGCTTTACGTCACGGACGTTCTCTGGCCCGATTTCAACGAAGATGATTTTCTTAAGGCCATAGCGGATTATCAACGTCGCGATAGACGATTCGGAATGATTTCACCCTCCAAAAAATGAGCAAGAATCTCGCTCAAAGACTTATCGTCGCCGCCATCGGAATTCCCATATTACTGTTTATAATCTATAGGGGAGGGTATTATCTCTATATTCTTTCAATGCTGGTCGCGGTACTGGGCAGCTGGGAACTCGCCGCCATGTTTCTTTCGAAAAATATAGAGATAGGGAAACGGCTGGCGACGCTGTTGTCCATTACGATCGTCTCGATTTTTCAATTTTCGTCTTTCGGCGAAACCGGGTTGCTTATCATATTTTTGCTGTTCTTTCTCGCGGCGGCGTTGAAGATGATCGAAACCGGGGTGGTCAATTATACCTCGAGACTGGCTACCGCTCTTCTGGCGGCGGTTTATCCCGGATTCTTCATCTCCTTCTCCATCCTGATCCACAGGAATTTCGAGTCAGGATGGCTCATACTCCTATTTATATTCGTCAACATCTGGCTGGCCGACACCTTCGCCTACGGATTCGGGAAATGGCTGGGATCTAAAAAGCTCGCCCCCACTATTTCTCCCAACAAAACCTGGGTCGGATTTTTCGCCGCCTTCCCCGGAGGATTACTCGCGGTTGCGGCGATCTATTTTCTCTTTGACAGCGAATGGAAATTGCTCGCCTGGGTGGCGGCGAGCGTGACCGCTACCTTTTTCGGTCAGATAGGCGATCTGGTGGAATCGGCCGTCAAGAGAGATTGCGATGTTAAGGATTCTTCGAATCTTATACCGGGTCATGGCGGCGTGCTGGATCGTTTCGATTCGCTCCTTTTTGCCCTGCCGTCAGTCTATTTCGTCTTTAAAATCGCCTCCTGAATATCATTATTCAACGCTCCCTTATTCAAATCATTCTGATGTGTCAGGATGGAATACACTGCCACTCCAATGATGACATCCTGACACTTCAGCACTTCTGGCAGATTGCTTTGCGGTCATTGAAATCGTAGTTTAGAATAGTCATATTCTGTCATTCTGATGTGTCAGGATGGAATACACTGCCACTCCAATGATGACATCCTGACACTTCAGCACTTCTGGCAGATTGCTTTGCGGTCATTGAAATCGTAGTTTAGAATAGTCATATTCTGTCATTC
>CBFCYP010000022.1:0-27913 GCA_965602185.1 uncultured bacterium | reverse complement strand
ATAATTACGGCAACAATCCCGATAACGATTTATTCAAGACCTATGTTTCGAGCGATAACGGTTCAAACTGGATTCTTGCCGAAACAATCGGGCCTGTGACTTCAAGTGGCTGGACAGAGCATGCCATTAGTATCGCCGATCACATTACTCCCTCCAGTCAGGTAAAGATTCGCTTCGAGGCCTCCGATTTGAATGACGGTTCCATAGTTGAAGCCGGTATAGATGCTTTCAGCGCATTTATATTGGATTGTCCAACCGGCGGATGTTCTTATGCGGTCGGAGATGTTAATAGTAGCGGCGATTTTAACGGTCTTGATGTAATCTACGGGGTTTCATATTTTAAGGGTGGATCATCGCCCCCTTATGAGTGCGAATGCACCTATGGCAATGTCTGGTATGTAAGTGGTGATGTCAATGCGAGCTGTAATTTCAATGGCCTCGATGTGACTTATATGGTCGCATATTTCAAGGGCGGCCCTGATCCTACCCCCTGCCCCGATTGTCCGCCGATAGAATAGCGAAAATAAAAGGGGCTGCATTCACAGCCCCTTTTATTTAGTTATTTATCAACACCTATTTCCAATCCCCTGGACCGGGCCGCCCGTGAATGATCTTGAAGTTTATTAGTCCCGTAAATGATACCTTTAAGGAACTGAAGAGAAATTTTCCTGGCAAAAATAAAATTTTGAGTTGTATTCTACACATGTCTAATTCTATCCCAAGGCCGCAAAAGGGCTCACCTGGCCGAATTGTGGAGTATGGTATGGGGGTCGTGAATAAGGTAAATAGGTGTGAAACGAAACCAGTTGAATCCGGGGATCTCAAGACACCCGGTCTTATACGGAGAGAAAATATAAGACAGAGTGCGTGGAACAAATTATCCTATAAACTTTTTTTCAATATTGACGTATGTACAATCAAAGGGAAATGTGGATTAATTTTTTTAACAGAGGGAGCGTAACTATGCGACGGACGAATCAATTTGCATCACGGACAGTAGCGATCGCGGTGATATTGCCTTTGCTGGTTCTTGTGAGCAATTGCATTGCCGGGCCGGGCACGTTGAATCGTGATGAAATCCCGGATAAGTACAAATGGGATCTTAGTGATATCTACCCTGATTGGGAGGCCTGGGAAGAGGATCTGGGTAAGCTTGAAACCATGATGGAGGATTATGCCGCCCTGAAGGGAACGCTGGCTAACGGTCCTGAACAATTGCTCAAAGCGTTTCTGCTTGGCGACGAGTTGGGCATGCTCGCCTATAAGGTTTACCGGTATCCCGGATTAACGCGAGCAATCGATACCAGAGACAATGAAGTTTCCGCCCGATTGCAGAGAGTCGGGATTCTTTTCGCGAAATTTAATATCGCCACGGCCTGGTTTGATCCGGAACTGCTTACGATCCCGTGGAATACCATGGAAGTCTGGCTTAACGAAACCGATAAGCTTTCTCCTTATCGATATGGGATAGAGAACCTTTACCGTCAGCAGGAGCATGTGCTCGATGAGGAAAAGGAACAGCTTCTGTCATATTTCAGTCAGTTCAACGGTACTCCCGGAACCATATATTCCGAGCTGTCCACATCCGATATAGAATTTCAGGATGTGGCGCTTTCTAACGGAGAGAGGGTAACGCTTACACCGGGAAAATACTATAATATCTTATCTACCAACCGCAATCAGGAAGACAGAAGAAAATCCTTTGAAGGCCACTACGGTGTATATCATGCCAATGTCAATACTTACGCCGCTATCTATAATAGCGTCTTACAACGCGATTGGGCGCTGGCTCAGGCCCGTAATTACGGCTCGACGCTCGAGGCTGCTCTGGACGGTGACAATGTGCCTGTAGCCGTTTTTGAGAACCTCCTGGCAACCGTCAAGGCCGGCACCGAACCGGTCAAAAGATATATGGGACTGCGAAAAGAAGCACTCGGGCTGGAAACGTATCACCTGTATGATGGCCGGATCCCCATTGTAGATTTCGATAAGACGTATGAATATGATGAAATCGCTGATTGGATTATAGAATCTGTCAAACCGCTGGGCAGAGATTATCAGAAAAAAATGCGGGAAGCTTTCAAGGGAGGCTGGATCGACGTATACGAGAACGAGGGAAAGCGAAGCGGGGCATTCTCCGCCGGCGTATATGGGGTTCATCCTTATATGCTTATTAATTATAACGAAACCCTTGAAAACGTTTTTACGGTAGCGCATGAGGTAGGTCACACGATGCATACGATCTACTCGTACGAAAACCAGCCGTTTGCTACCGCGAGTTACACGATTTTCGTGGCCGAGGTGGCATCGACTCTCAACGAGGCTCTATTTCTCGACTATATGTTCGAGCGCTCTAAGGATCCGAAGGAGCGGATTGCATTACTGCAGCAGGCTATCGACAATATTGTTGGCACATTCTACACTCAGGTTCTATTTGCCGATTTCGAGCGGCAGGCGCACAAGTTGGTGGAACAGGGCCAGCCGATCACGGCTGATGCGCTCCGGACTCTTTATCTCGATCTCGAGGATGAATATTACGGCGACGCCGTCGAGATGGATGATTTGTATGGCTCGTTATTCGCTCGTATCAGCCATTTCTACGGCAGCCCTTACTATGTATATAAATATGCAACCTGCTTTGCCTCGTCGGCCAAGCTGGTTAAAGAGATAACCTCCGACGATAAGAAGACACGCCAAGCCGCCCTCGAGCGTTATCTGACGCTTCTGAAATCGGGCGGTAACGACTACCCGATGGAGCAGTTGAAAAAGGCCGGCGTTGACCTGACCGAGCCAGCTACGATCCAGGCGATTGTTAGCCAACTCGACGATCTTGTTACGCGACTGGAGAAAGAACTGGCCAGTTTATAAATCACGGCTTGAAAAAGCTGAATGAATCCGGGTATCACTTCGGTGAATGTAGTTTAGTTGGCTGTCGTTTGTTTTTGATAGATCGCTCGATTCTATGCCTTTCTTGGTGTCTTGTGAGTTTATTCGCTCTTGCTAATAAATCTATGAAACTCCCAAAACGCCTGCCCTATATCCATTATCTCATAATAGGTATGGTTGCAGTGTTGGATCCATTTATTGTTTTTGGTTATGACCAGTTCCTTTTATTAGTTCAAGCTGACCAAAACCATCTCTTATTTCAAATGCTTTTTTGCACGGTAGGTTTTGACGGGCTACCCCCGCCTTTCCCGCCTTACTTACGAGAAAGCTCTATGGAGATAAATTTTCAACCCATTTTCAGCATAGTACGTGTAACTCGTTGCGAGACAACGGGGGAGAGAGGTTCGAACCGCCCCTCCAAATCCTCGTAACTTATTAAAATATATACGTTATAAGCGTCAATCACAACCTTCGCTTTCCTATAACCTCCGAAGGATATTTAATAAACTATGCTAAAAAAGGCTAAAATGGTATAAAAATCAGCACAGTTTCAGAACAGTGAAAGCTCCGCAACTCTTAACATCAATATCTATTCGTCAAACCCTCTCTTAGTCCAAGACCTCTATCTGTCCAGATTTATCTGACGGGGAACAAGGTTTAGAGATGTAAATGGTCCATATCAATCTCCTTGGTTTTCCATTTTATATCATTTCACAAACCAGTTTATTACTCTTTTAGCACACACCAGACGATCATTAGGGCAGCCCCTTTTTTTGTAGTGAAAGGCCCGTGATCTACTTCTTTAGGAATTATGCGAAATGTTCCGCTTGGATAGATTTCGCCCTGGCTCTGATATTCTCCCTCCAGAACATAATGCAGCTCGGTATGAGTATGCGAATGACTATCCATGCGCCATCCGGCGGGAATCCTTAATAAAATAGTCCTGGGAGCCATGTCACTGCCTATACTCAACACCTTTTCCTTTGCGCCCGAAGGATAGCCGATTGCATCCTTCCATTCCATGTTGTTGGCGTTAATATCGATGCTATTCATTTCTTTCCTCCTTCACTCCGGGTCGATTTATTCCCCGCCCTCTTACGAAATGTTTGGGCAAAACATAATCTCTATCGTTATAGTTAACTTTAATTAGCTCCCCTTCCTCAATCATTCGCCCGACCATGTCTGTTGACGAAAAAGCTTTTTCGATTTCTATTGCCTGCTCCAGTCGTAAGGGATGCCGCGATCCGATTTCTATAATCGCCTGATGTGCATCGGCGAACTCGTGTAACCCGAATTCTCCGGATTCTAAATCCGTCATCGACACGGTGTTCCCGAGTATCCGCTGGGCTTTCAATATTTTCTCCGGAGAGGGTGGTTCAACCCAGGGTTCGGCCGGCGGGCGAATCGGCGTTACCACATAAATTCTATCCGGCTCAATTAAATCAACCGCCTTTCTGATACTTGATAATTCCTCTTCCGAATCATTCAATCCCTTCACAAGCATAACCTCCAGCCATATTTGATTCGAAAAATCCTGCCGGAAATCTCTCAGGCCGTGCAGCATCTTAGAAAATTCAATGCTTCTATGCGGCCTGTTGATACGCCTGAAGATTTTCTCGGTTCCCGCATCCAACGTGGGAAGCACAACATCGGCTTCCAGCAGATCTCTTCTAACGTCTTTGAGATACAGCAAGGAGCCATTCGTAATTACGGCTGTTGGTAGATGTAATTCGTTTTTGGTCTGATGAATCAGCCAACCTAAATCATTGCATAACGTGGGCTCGCCGTCCCCGACAAACGTGATATAATCCGGCCTGGAATCCTCAACGCTCTTTTGAATTTCGGAAAAGATTTCCTCTTTCGCGAAAAAGCTCTTCCTTTTTATCTGAAGATGCTTCGTTCTTCCCAACTGGCAATATACGCAGGAATAGGAACATGTCTTTGCGGGAATCGGGCTTACGCCAAGAGACCGTCCTAATCTCCTAGAGGGGACAGGTCCGTAAGTATACATCTTTAATTCCGCCCGTGCGTGTGTTGATTTTTTAAAATCATAATAAAAACCTTACCAACCAATGAAATATACCGTTAACCCGATAAAGAGTCCTATTACAAAATTAATCGCCTTAACCATTAAGAAACCCTTTCTTGAATGTGCCAGCATGGGAAGCATGCCGTGGCCGTCCTGGACAATTGAACTGGCAAGTAATACGCTGAATGGAATGACACCCTGAGCGAACAAGGTGACAAATATCAGATGTGGACCTGACTCCGGAATGATTCCCAGAAAACAGGCGAGGACAATGATAATAATTATGTGATTTTGAATGATATCCTCGAGATGAAGGTAGTTAACGATATAATAAGTTACAATTAGCGCTCCGAAAGTCCAGAGAAAGACGCGATGGATATGTTTCAGAGCTATATGTTTCCAGAGATGCTCCTGGAGAAAATGCTCAGGAACTGTCGCTACAATAAATAGTCCGGTCAGGCTGCAAATGATAATAGTTATTCGCTTCCAGTCCCATTCTTGCGGCCCGATTGAACCGGTTATAATGCCGAATGTAAAAATAAGTAGAGTTCCTGATAGTACTCCTCTTGCCAGCGAAAGGTGTTTCCATTGTGTTAAGATCCTATTTTTCGGATAACATTCGCATGTTTCGGGCACGTGAATTATTAGATTATCGCAGACTCTTATTCCGGCAGGTAACCATTTTGCCAGAACGGAATCTGTCAGCCATCCAGTTATAAAACCGATAACGATTAGGACTGCCGTTAATAAAAAGGCTTTTTCAGGAAACATGGCAAACATCACGAACGCCTCATCCCCGCTGGTGGCGATCATGGCCGCAACTAATGCCCCGATACTTATAACTCCATGCGAACACATCGCCACCGCGGCAAATGCGCCCAGGCAACCCGGCGTACCGCCCAGAATAACTGCAATCCCATATTGAATCCATCTGTTCTTGCTCAAACCGTATTGCCATGCCGCACGGGTCATAACATTAAGATATTCGATAATGAGCATCATCAACCAGACGAAACCCGTTATCATTATGCTTTTATATAAAATTCCCACTAACATAGTTTTACAGGCCACATTTTCAACATTGTGCCAAATACCCGATCCTTAAAATAATCATAAACATTGCGATAACAATGAAATATTTGTTTTCGCAGGCTTTTAAAAGTCCTAATCCTTTGGACAGGGAAGTCTCACAGATCGAAATGCATATAATCTCAGTCATAGTTTTCACATTTCCCTCTTTACTATGAAAGCGAATTGCACAACAAGAGATCTGAATATAACCTATTTTGCCTGTTGCCACCTCTATCTTTTTGCATCGAACGCCATTTGCGGCTCGCTGATTTCGCGATATTTAAGCGAAGAATGACATGTGCCGCAATTATCCAGCATTTCATTTTCTGCTTTTTCTTTTTCCCTGGTATGGCATTCTATGCAGGTTTGATGCATGGCTTCACGGAATGAAACAGCCATGGTAAGATCAATCTCTTGATCAATCGCGTTTTTCGGCAACATATCCTGTCGATGACATTCAAGACACCCTTTTGCATTTTCCGCTGTTTTGGGGCTGTTGGCGGGATGGCACTCGACGCATGAATTATTTGCCGGGAAAAATCCGCTCAGGCTTTCTTTTTCGGCTACATATTCTTTATGCGCGTCATGATTAAAAATGATTGTCGAATCGTTCATCAAACGATGGCATTCGGAACAGGGCGTCGATCTATCGTTGGGAACAGAGACATGATGACAGTTCACGCACGACAGCGAATCGCCCATTCTTTTTTGATGATCAGCATGTGCGAAGACGGTGGCGATACCCTGACGATTGCCGTCTATTTTTAACACGGTTCTTTCGGTGTCGCTACCCAGGGAAGGTTTGATCTGTTTGCCGGAATCTCCGTTCTCGAAATACGGCGGATACATCAAGATGAAGGCAATCGGAAGGCTGAAAACCGCAATCAGCGATACGCGATGAAGGCTATCCATGAAAACCATGTTCCAGATCTGATGCAGGGTGCCGAAAGGTTGACGGAAAATCCCTGCGCGGCTGCGCACCGCAGGAGGATTTTCGCTGAATATGGGTAGATTTTCTGCTACGAAAAAGAACACCAGGGCGGCCGCGGCTATTACGCCAAGGCCCAACGCCCATTCGGCCAACGAAGGAAAATATATAACTTCGGTATCTCGGAAATAACCGAATATTCCCGCGTCCAATCGATTCAAGGCCAGACCGATCGAGGCGGAAAAAGCCGCTGCGCCTATGGCGGCCGGTGACCGGCGTGTTCGAGAAACAATCAACAGTGTTACAGGTAAGACAGCGGTTATCAGCAACTCGAAGGTGTAAAGCCAGCTTTCCCATGTACCGGCGATTAAAGCTTCCCAGGCCCCGTGAATAAATAAATCGATGATCTTCAAGAGAAGATATACGGATAATATCCCCGCCGCAACTGATGCAAGATTGCGTACCATGGCAAACTGCGAGCCTTCAGTCCTTTTCGACAGGGCGTCTATTCCATTGACATTTCCAAGCAGGGGTATGTTTTTCATGGTTATGGTACCAAAAACCGATTTCCTGTCATACCACCAGGACCAGAGCAACTTCACAAAAACCGCGAACATAAGGCCGCTACCCATCGCCGAAATAATGAAAAACAGGGGTAACCATGGCGAATACCAGAGCGCGTGGAGCCGTTGCGGAGTTACCAGAAACAATGAACCCAGCGATGAGTGATGCAAACTGGATAATGATATACCCGTTACCACAACTACAAAAGCGATACGATGCAGGATCTTTACCGCTTTTTCGGCTTTGAGTTTTTCAAAAATGGTGGGCGCCAATTCGATAGCGGTCACGGTGAAATAAAGCAAAACACACCAGAAAACCTCAAAAAGAAATGAATTGATATTCCACATAAATATCGGGTGCCAGAAACGATGGGGCAGACCTATATCGAATAAAAGGGCCAGACACGAACATCCGTACCCGAGAAACGCTATTAAAATAGCCGGCTTCACAAAGGGTCGAAATCTTTCGAGACGCAGAACATACACCAGAAATCCGACGGTGAAGCCGCTGGTTGAAATAGCCACACCGGCGACCATATTTAGAATTTTCCAGAGACCCCAGGGAGCCATATCCGAGAGATTTGTGGTGGCGCCGAGCCCGAACCATAAACGAAATACAGCGGCAACCAAACCGAACAAAGCCAAAAACCATAAGAAATCTTTAAATGCGCGGGTTCTGCTAATCATTGTTATTCCCGTCGTCATTATCTTCGGGTATGGCCTTGTTATTTTCCTTTTCTTCCGCCAGTTTCATCCTTCTTTTCACAATCCAGTTTATCCCCACCAGGCTGACCGCAACGCTCATGCCGATAAATGGGGTTTTATGGATGAGAGGTTCTGTCAGATGCGGGATAGGTTCCGGTTCGGGGCTGGGCCAGCCGATTTCCGCCAAATCGACGTCTGAAATGTATATAACGGATGTTCCGCCGAACTCCTTTTCTCCCCAGACATGGTTCAAATACCGGCCGGGATTTTCATCAATACGGGAATGTGCCAGTTTTAGAAGGGAATGGCGTTCGCCGAATTGTAATACATCCCGGGGACATGCCTCCACGCATGCAGGAAGACGGTCTTCCATAATTCGATCATTGCACATATCGCATTTTATCATAAAAGGAGCGATTCTATCCCATTGATATCTCGGTATATGGAAAGGGCAGGCCAGCATGCAGTAGCGGCATCCGATACATTTATCCGGATCATAAATAACCGGGCCCTCGGCGGTTTTTGTGATCCCCCCCACAAGGCAGGCCGAGACACAGCTCGGTTCAAGGCAATGCATACAGCTTTTTCGGGCGAAGCGACCGTCATCGACGTTAAGTACGGTCGATAAACGGTTTGACGACAATCCGTCGCGTATCACCGCTCGATCCCGTTCCGCCAGGCGCGGATTAAGCTCACTTCGTTTCACGCAGGCTAAGACACATTTTTCGCAGGCGATACACCGGGTAACGTCAATTAAAATGCCATACACTATACCCTGGCCTCCTCACCGTAAAGGGCTTCGGCAACTTTATCCCCGGCGCCGGGGCGAAGCTGCCAGTGAATCGCGGATATCCTGTCGAACGCGAATAACACTATATGCGCTAATTTTGTGAATGGAATCAGGACGAATAGGAGTTCTGCGCTTAACAGATGGACTAACATTATAACGTTCCAGGGAAAAGGATTCATACCCGGATGAGAAGCGAGAAATCCTGTGGAAAACGGTAGAAATATTAAGATAAGCAAAGCATAATCGGATGGCATACTCATAGCGCGGTGCCTTCTCGATAAGGTCCTGAATCCAAAGAGAATAAAAATACAGGCGATGGTAAATAACGTCAAAAAATCTGCGAAGAAATAACCTATTGACGGCAGGTTTATTTTCAGCAGATTTTCCCAGAGCACTATGTGATCAGCTAAAAACAGAGGCACCATTATAATCCCGATATGAAACAGAAAGGAAACAACAGAGAAAAATTTGGTGCCCGGGATAAGATGTCGTACGGGAATTATCCAGCTGAGTGCGTCTTTGATAATTTTCCTCCATGGGGCATTCATTATGCGGCGACCTTTGCCGCTTACCAGCAAATATACCTGAACTACCACAAGCCTGGTTAATCCCAGGATCATTACCGAAAACGTAAAAGCGAAAAGCGGACCCTTGGCGAATTCAATCCATTCTTCCATGCTTTCCCCTAAAACTTATGCAGAGATATTTTCATACCTCCAGCATCTCCATTTCTTCCTTACGTTCTTGAGGTGTTTTAGCGCCGGGTATCTGTATCGCCTTAAGAATAAGATCGTGCAGGCCCATAATCCGGCAGGGGATGTTATAATGTTCGACCAATTCTTTAAGCTGTTTTTTGCAATTGGCACAAGGTGCAATGCAGATATCGGCGCCGGTTTGCTCCAATTGCTCGGCTTTGACCCTGCCGGCGATATTCATCCGGAAGTCATGGATTTCGTCGATTGACACCAGGCCGCCGCCACCGCCGCAGCAGAAATTATTCTGACCTTTGGGCTTCATATCGACGAAATCTTTTACGAAGGTTTTCAATATCTCCCGCGGTTGATTCACGATCCAGCCGGAGCGGGCGATATTGCACGGATCGTGGTAGGTAACCCGTTCGGAAATAATATCCTTATCCAGATGAATCTTGCCTTTATGAATGCAATCCAGAGTATATTCCATAAAATTTAAAACCGGGTATTTTTCTTTGCCTGCAAAGATCGGCACAAAATCGTGCGCCGATCGGGAGGCATGACCGCATTCCCCGATCAATACGGTATTCCCTTTGAGCCGCGTAACCTCGCTTACAAGTTGTTTGATAATATTCTCCAGATGCCAGTCGCTGTAGAAAAGGCCGTAATTAATGCCGTCGTAGTTGCAGGTGCCTATAGTCCATTTATCCCAATCACCCGAGGCGAATAGTACCGCGGCATTACCCATAAGCGTTTCCGGTTCCATCAGGTAATCGCTCACGGCACAGAAGAACACGTACTCCCGGTTCCTTTTATCAACCGGGAAATCCATCTTTATCCCGAGTAGATCCTCCAGCTCCTCGGATAAAAATACCAGCGTATCGAGAAGGGCCTCCTTCGGAACCCTGGACGTATTATGGGTCTCTCCTTCGAGTTGTTCTCTGACACTCACCTGCAACGCTTTGGGGACGATGCCTATAAGGCTGAGAATATATCGACCCAACCGGGTTATCAGGCCATGGTCGACCCCCATCGGACATTCACGGGTACATCTGCGGCAGGCGGTGCAGCGATAAAACACCTCCAGCATATCGTCGATTGTTTCTTCGGTCAGTTCAAAGCCATTCATAATCCTTCCGTTGAGCCAACCGCCGATAGTGAAATATCGCTTGTAGACATTTAATAATAAATTCGTTCTGTAGCAGGGGATATCGCGGGGATCACCGGTCGCTAAAAAAACCGGGCAGGTTACGGCGCAACGATTGCATTTGGCGTTTGATGTACAATACGAATCGAGAAGCGGCCTGTAATCGCTATACTTGAGAACTGCCGCAAAAGCCTCGAGGAAAGGTTCCACTCGATTATCAGACATCGGCTTTTCTATATGATAGAAAGGTTTTTTCTCGAATCTGCTTTTTCTGTTTATTTCTGTTGTCTGCACCAGTTCGCCATCCATTCTTAAAACCCCTTTGTAAAATTTGTCCCCGTAATGTTTACAGCAAAGTCCATACCGATGTAATTTTAACCGGCTGTTTTTAGCAGGATCTTGAACGTATTCCGCTCGATGCGATTACGGCTACTTCCTTGTGGACATAGAGTTACTTATGTTATTTGTATAAATTAAATAATCATTGTTTGTGGTTTCGGTCTTTATGGTTTATTAATAAGAACGATTAATTCATAATAATAATGTCGCAAACGTTGCAACATCCGTTTCCTAATACGACATATTGCCACATTGTCAAAACCTGATAAGACATTGCAACTGACCTAATAAACATATTTTTTACGGATTTTAGAAAAAAACGCTCATCCTAGTTAGCTGTAATAATAATTCTTCTAATAGCTTACGATTCCGGTGCTTACCGTCAGCATTTTGAGAAGTGTCTGTAATTAAGTTCCTCGTCCCTTCCCGAAAGAAAGCGAAATTTCGGCATATGATTTGCGTTATGTAGTTGTCGGGAGTCGATATTATGAGATATGGAATACCTTTGATGGGAAATCGAGTAGCGCCACGTTGCACTTATGCTGATTCGGTGCTCTTGGTTGTTCTAAAAAGAAACAGGGTAAGTACGGAGGACAACATTTCTTTTGCTGACCACAGTCTATTTAATCTGATCGAGCTTTTATCGGATCATCGGGTCGATACATTGATCTGCTGTGGTATAAGTCGCGAGAGCAAAGAATTCCTGGTGGCAAGAAATGTAAATATCATTGACAATGTTTCCTGTACCATTGATGAGATTATCGAGGCTTTGAAAAAGGGCGCTTTACGTTCCGGTTTTGGCCTCAGCGAATCCCCCGAAAATAAAAATGCAAAATTTAAAGATGACCGGAATATTTCATATAATGAAGACAATAGAATCGAATCCGGCCCGAGCGATTCCTTTAATAATAATATCCGGGTTGATTGTATCTCTTGTCTGGATCGAGTATGCCTGAGGGGCGGCGAATGCTCTATGTCATCCAATATCTCTATAAATCCGTCTTCCGAAGAAAAAGAAATAAAACATATGCTTGAGGCTACACTGGATATAGCCTGCGAGGAGGAACGTAAGTTATGCCGGCTCTCGGAATTGATATATTTTTGTCTGGAAATGAAGTATAAACGTATCGGTATTGCCTACTGTACAGATCTGCAGGAACCGGCTGAAATCCTGACCCAGGTGTTGAGACGTTTCTTCGACGTATTTCCGGTATGCTGCAAAATCGGAGGTGTAAGTGTCGATGATCCTTTTTCTTTTAAAAACGCGGATTCCGATCGGGGCGAACGAAGGAAGTATATAGCATGCAATCCGCGGGGCCAGGCGGAAGCCTTAAACAAGCTTGGAACGGATCTTAACGTTATCGTAGGAATCTGTATAGGAGCGGATAGTATCTTTACGCATGCCAGTGATGCTCCAGTAACAACGCTTTTTGTTAAAGATAAGTCATTAGCCAATAATCCCATAGGCGCTCTTTATTCGGATTACTATTTAAATGAAGCTTCTATGGCGGAGGTTTCCTGAATAATTACAAATGGAAGAAATGAGAAAACTGAGAAAGATAAATTAAATGGGAGGAATATATGGCAATTCCAACTTTTAATGCCGTGGGATTTTGCGCCCATTACTCCAAGCAGGGCGATTGGGCATTTGATTACGCCTTAAAATTGTCCCGTCAACATTCTATCAGGCTAAATGTTTTTCATTTTCTCTCGGATCCCTACGATGCTTCGAACGATACGACTTCGACGCTCGGAGAAGAAGAGAAGGCGAAACTCGCCATTGAGCGCGAAAAAGAGCTGCGCATGTATTACGATAAACGCGCCGGTGATTACCTTGATGTCGGTTTTCGTCTTTGTGAGGATGCCGAGTGGGTTGAACTACATAGATGCCTGCTGGTTCGGGAATTCCAGGTTTTGGTATTGGGTTATGTCGGTTCATCCGCCACATTCGGCGCTCACCCTATTGAGGAATTCGCTGACGCTTTTGTCTGTCCTGTTGTGTTAGTCGGCCCTGAACATTCAGATCGGTACCATCTTAACCACCAGGCCGCGTTGATTGTAAATAAACTCGGCATCGAAGACGGAAGCTGGGATATCATAGAACGCGTTTCAGCCTGATTAACGTGATCGGAATCCAGGCGCGGCAAAGAGCTCAAAACTGGAGTTCCACAATTCTTGTACTACGGAATTTATTTGCGTTTGCGATATACTTTTTATATTACTGACGTAAGAGGCCTTTTTTATGGAAAAAAAACTCAGCCAGTTAATATTCAACAGTATCAGTGATGGTGTTTTTACAGTCGACCGCAATTGCGTCATAATGTCATTTAACAAATCGGCTGAACGCATAACCGGTTTCAAGGCTATCGAAGCTATAGGCAAGCATTGTTTCGATATATTTCGAACCGAAGTATGTCATAGCCAGTGCGCTCTTAAGGATACTCTTAAAACACATGATTCCATTGAGGATGCGCGAGTAACGATAATAACCAAAGACGGACAGGAATTACCGATCAGGGTAACCACCACAATGTTGAAGGACGAAAACGGAAATATTATCGGGGCCGTGGAGTTTTTCAGCGATATTTCGGAAATAGAACATCTTCGCAAAAGCCTGGAGCAAAAACGAGCCCTGGATGACATTATCAGCGTCAATCCGCAGATGCACAGTCTTATTAGATTGCTGCCTGATGTTGCCGCATCGGAATGCAATGTCCTGATTCAAGGACCGAGCGGATCGGGGAAAGAATTATTCGCTCAAGTTATCCACAATCTCAGCCCACGTCGTTACGGCCCTTATATTAAATTAAACTGCGCCGCTTTGCCTGTCAATTTACTCGAGTCGGAATTATTCGGGTATGAAAAAGGAGCATTTACCGACGCCAAGCGGGATAGGCCGGGTCAGTTCAGCCTCGCAAACGGCGGGACGCTGTTGCTCGATGAGATCAGCGAAATGGAAACTTCGCTTCAAGTGAAGCTGTTGCGTGTACTTAATAACGGCGAATACAGACCGCTGGGTTCATCCAAGACTCTTCATACAGACGCCAGGATTATCGCTGCCACCAATGCAAACATGGATACCATAATTAACGCTGGCAAGTTCCGCCAGGATCTATATTATCGAATAAATGTAGTTAATTTAAGTATACCGCCTCTCTGCGAAAGACCTGAAGATATACCTCTGCTTGTCAATCACTTTTTGAAGCTTTTCAGGAAAAAAAGCCGCAAGCCGATCAAACGCATATCACCTGAGGCTCTGGCCGCACTGCGTCAACATCCGCTTCCCGGTAATGTCAGGGAATTGGAAAATGCTGTCGAACATGCTTTTGTTATGTGCCATGATTCTGAAATCGGAGTTGAACATCTACCTCCTCATATCACCGCTCAGGTAATTCCCGGAAAAACCTCTACCACCTACCAAATGGGTGAAAAAGAGGTAATAATCGAGGCGCTAAGACGTTATAAAGGAAATCGAGCGAAGGTGGCAACCGAACTCGGTATGCATCGCTCAACCCTCTGGCGCAAAATAAAAACAATGGGAATTTCATAGAAAATATATGTACAACAGTATTTTTGATTTAATAACAACATGGGGCTTTAACTGTGGGCAATTAAAGATTTAGTCATTTGTGGGCGCTTTTTTTATTTCGTTAAACAGAAAATTTATGTTTTGCATTGGTAATAGGGTAGGTTATTGATATTAAGGTCTATATAAAGGCCTTTTACCACCCCCTGTGATTTGAGAGGAATTCATCAGCACAAAATTGGCGTAGAACGCGTAACTTGTTGAACGACAGCGCCTGCCGAGGGTTCGACCGCCCCTTAGATTTTCATAAGCTATTATAATATATTACAGATGGAATTTTTGTCCTTCGCTTTTGCAAAACTTCCGAAAATCGTTAATAAACTATGCTAAAGTAGGTTAAAAATAAAACTGAGATCATTGCAGATTCAGCACATTATAAGTGCAAATATCATTGAATATAATAATGATGATCTTGAAGACCGCTTTCCTATGAGTTATATTGTAAAATGGAATCCGGAACTTCGGTGAGTAGTATACGGTTCCGGAAATAAAAATATGAAGCAGGCTAAGGGAAAAAACGATAGGAAATCAAAACTTTCCGACGCTGATATTACCGCCATATTAAGCAGTATCGCCGATGGTGTTTTCACGGTTGATAAAGACTGGCATATTACCTCATTTAACAAAGCCGCCCAGGTGATCACCGGTGTTTCGGAAGAAGAAGCCATAGGATCTTTCTGTTGCGACGTATTTAAGGCCAGCATCTGTGAGATCGACTGCGCGCTCAGGCAGACTATGGAAAAAGGCGTTCCCATAATTAATAAATCGATCTACATAATAAACTCAAAGGGCAAGAGAATCCCCGTGAGCATTTCCACGGCGCTTCTCAAAAACAAAAAAGGCGAAATTATCGGCGGAGTGGAGACATTTCGCGACTTGAGCATGGTGGAGCAGCTGCGAAAGGAGCTTCACGGGAAATATACTTTCGAGGATATAGTAAGTAAAAGCCCCAGAATGAAAAATATCTTCGACCTGCTTCCATTAATTGCCGGCAGCGACAGCACCGTTCTCATAGAAGGCGAAAGCGGTACCGGAAAGGAACTCGTTGCCAGCGCTATTCATAATTTAAGTAATCGTCGGGATAAACCTCTGGTTATTGTAAATTGCGGCGCTTTGCCGGATTCTCTTCTAGAATCGGAGCTTTTCGGATATAAAGCGGGCGCGTTTACGGATGCCAGGAAAGATAAACCTGGGCGCTTCGCTCTTGCCGGAAAGGGCTCCATATTTCTAGATGAAATAGGTGATGTAACTCCGGCCTTACAGGTTAAACTTCTCAGGGTACTTCAAGATAATATATTTGAGCCTTTAGGGAGTATCAAACCTGAAAAGTCGGAAGCCAGGATTATTGCCGCCACCAATAAAAACCTTAAGGGATTGGTCGAAGAAGGCCGATTCAGGCAAGACTTATATTACCGGATAAACGTCGTAAAAATCGAGATTCCTCCTCTTCGCGAGAAAAAAGAAGATATCCCATTATTGGTCGATCATTTCATTCAAAAATTTAATAAAATAAAAGGCAAGGAGATAACCGGTATCTCCCCAAAGGCCATGAAAATCCTGATGAGCTTAGATTACCCCGGAAATGTCCGCGAACTGGAAAATATCATCGAGCGTGTTTTTGCGTTATCTTCAGATAATATAATTACACGCCGCCACCTTCCAGCCGAAATAGCAGAAATCGATTCCCGACGAAATAAACAAAAATCCAGTAGTTTTGACGAACTCGAAAGGCAATATATTCTGGATGCTTTACAAAGAAATAACTGGCATCGCGGTAATACGGCACAAGAACTGGGCATAAATAAGAGCACTTTATTCCGAAAAATGAAAAAACTTAATATCGAGCCTCCAAATTTAGACGGACGTTCGAAAGCCGTATAGTAATCAATTGATGTATATATGCAACCATTATCATTGCATAAATACAATCATATTTATCATATTTATTCTATTTTAGATTTACAGTAATCTGTTAATCCTTTAAACAGCAACATATTAACTTCAAAGTATAGATTCGGCACGAATCTTGTTCTATGACTGATTGGAAGGAGATGTGATTGAAAGTAGCTTTGCCTTACTGGCAGGAAAGAATATCACCGGTTCTGGATACTGCCGAAAATTTCCTTATTACCGATATCGGAACCGACAACCAAACGGAGAGTGAGAGGATAAATCTTGCCGGCAAATCCTACTCCGAAAGGGCACAATTTCTGAAAAAGCAAGGGGTGTCTTTGCTTTTGTGTGGAGCCGCTTCGGAACATTGCCATGGGATTTTTGTTTCTAATGGGATAAAGGTTATCCCGTGGTTAAGGGGAAGTGTCGATTGTGTTATCGAGGGGTTCATTAAAAGCAACTTGCATGAACCGACGTTTATGATGCCGGGGTATCGTGGTTGTCGCGGAAGGAGGAGGGGTGGAAAAGGCAGGCGCCGTAATAATGGAAGTAACCAAAGGTAAAAGGAGTAAAATATGTTGATTGCCGTAACTGCAAAATCATCTGAACCAAAGAGCGAGGTCGATCCTCGTTTCGGGAGAGCAACATGCTTTCATCTGGTTGATACCGAAACGGGTGAAAAGAAGATAGTTGAGAACAAACAGGGTTTGGATGCAATTCAGGGCGCCGGGATACAGACTGCGGAGACGATAATCAATCAAAAGGCAAAGGCCGTGTTGACCGGTCATTGCGGCCCCAAGGCTTTTCAGGTTTTAAATGCCGCGGGGGTAAAGGTTATCGTGGGTGTTGAAGGCATAATTGATAACGTTGTGGAGAAGTTTAAGTCCGGGGAATATCGAGTAGCGTCATCCCCGGATGTTGAATCTCATTGGCAGTAAATTCTAAGAAAGGAGTTTAAGATGCCTGGAGGAGATAGAACGGGACCGATGGGGGCCGGATCGAGAACGGGTCGTTCGGCGGGGTACTGCGCCGGATATAACATGCCGGGGTATGCCAATCCTGTCGGTGGATGGGGCGCGGGCCGCGGTGGGGGTGTTGGATATGGAGCCGGTTTCGGTGGAGGGGGTTACGGCCGTGGATGGCGTCATCGCTTTTATGCGACCGGTATTCCCGGAAGAGCCGTAGGTTATGGCTATCCGCCTGCTTATGCGGTTCCGGGTTTTGGAGGTGGGGATGAGAGGTCGTTTCTGACGGAGCAGGCCGAGTATTTCAAAACAGCCCTCGAGGATATTAACAAACGTCTGGATAAGCTGCAATCAAGGAAGGAGAGTGATCAATAATAATGAATTTAAGAGGAGAAAAAGCTTTCGGTCAAGGCGGAGGCGGAGGTCGCGGCGGCGGCAGAGGTCAGGGTCAGGGTATGGGCAGACAGCAAGGGGGACGTAGCCTGGGTCCCGGCGGGGAGTGCCAGTGCCCAAACTGCGGACACAAAGCGCCTCATAAAAGAGGAGTGCCCTGCTACCAGCAAAAATGCCCCGAGTGCGGCACTACGATGACCAGGCCGGCTTAGATAATGAGAATAGCAGTAGCCAGCGGTAAAGGTGGAACGGGCAAAACCACAGTGGCTGTCAACCTGGCAGGTTTGATAGCTGAATCGTCGAAAAGTATCTGCTATGTCGATTGTGACGTTGAGGAGCCCAACGGTCATCTGTTTTTAATGCCGGTTATAGAAAGGGAATGGCCCGCCGTTTTACCGGTTCCCGACGTTGATGAAGCATCCTGTGATAGCTGTGGCGAGTGCAGGGAAATTTGCCAGTATAACGCCATTACCGTAATCGTCGATAATGTCTTGGTATTCCCGGAGTTATGCCATGGATGCGGAGGATGCGCCCTGGTATGTCCCCAGAAAGCCATCACCGAGACTCCCAGAGAGGTTGGTTCTGTGATGGCCGGTAATTCGGGAAAAGTGGGATTTGTATCGGGGAGATTAAACGTCGGGGAACCGCTGGCGACCACTGTTATACGGGCGGTAAAAAGAGAAATAAAAGAGGAGGAGAATATTATTATCGATGCTCCTCCCGGCACATCTTGCCCCATGGTTGAGACAATTAACGGGTCGGATTTGGTGTTGCTTGTAACAGAACCGACGCCGTTCGGATTTAATGATCTGAAGCTCGCCGTAGAAACGGTGCGAAAGCTTGGCCTGGACTTCGGGGTGGTGATAAACCGGGCTGATATAGGAGATGATTCTGTAGAAAAATACTGCCGTGACGAAAAGATTCCCATAATAGCAGAAATCCCGGACGATCGGCGAATTGCGGAGATTTATTCCAGGGGGGAAATTATTTATACAGCTATACCGGAATTCAGAAGTCGATTGGAGGTCATTTCGGGTTGGATAAATAAATTCATTGAAAAAAAGCAAGAGGACAAAACATGAAAATAGCAATGCCGGTAGCCGATGGTAAACTATGCGCTCACTTTGGCCATTGCCAGGCGTTTGCCGTGTTCGAGGTTGATACCGAAGATAAAAAAATTATATGCAGAGAAGATCATACTCCGCCCATGCATGAACCCGGGGTATTGCCGCGATGGCTCTCGGAAAAAGGCGTAAGCCTGATTTTAAGCGGGGGTATGGGAATGCGGGCGCAACAGTTCTTCAGGCAGTATGGCGTTAACGTGGTAGTTGGGGTAATGAATTCCGGGCTTCCGGAAGATGTCGTTTATGATTATCTCAACGATAAATTGGAGGCGGGAGATAATATTTGCGATCACTGAGAATAAAATGAATGATTTTGGAGGGAGATTGAATGCCCATATACGAGTTCAGATGTACTACCTGTAGCAAAGTATTCGAACTATTTTTGTCTTTGGATTCGTCGTCGGAACAGGTTTGTTCTGAATGCGGGGGGAAAGCCTTTAGAATATTATCCCGGACGGCCGATCTTATAAAAAGTTCGGCGCCCGGGCCTCGCAATTATGAATCAGGCAGTTGTGACCGGTCGAATCCATGTTGCGGGCGTGAAGAACCCTGTGATCATAAACCCTGCGAATAAGCTTGAAAGAGATACTGGTAATAAGCGGTAAAGGGGGAACAGGTAAAACGAGCCTGGTGGCCTGTTTTGCCTCACTGGCGCCTAAAGTGCTTTTGGCCGACTGCGATGTTGACGCCGCCGATTTATATCTGGTACTGAGTCCCCGACTCAAGAGTTCAGAGGACTTTTATGGGGGCAAAAAAGCGCGAATAAGTCCTGAAAACTGCACGAATTGCGGAATATGTTTCGATCTGTGTCGATTTGACGCGGTAATGAAAGATAACCACAATGAGAATCCGGATTTATGCGAATTCAGCATTGATACCATCGGCTGTGAGGGCTGTGGCGTTTGCGCCCATTTCTGCCCGGACGAGGCTATTATTTTAGAGCAGCCCAAATGCGGCGAGCTTTACTTGTCGGAGACCAGATTCGGGCCGTTTGTACATGCAAAACTCGGCATCGCCGCCGAAAACTCCGGGAAGCTGGTGGCCAATGTCAGGAAACTCGCCAGGGAAACCGCTCAGAAGAGATCTGCGGATTATATCATAATTGACGGCCCTCCCGGTATCGGCTGCCCGGTGATATCGTCAATTACCGGTGTCGATATCGTGGTGATAGTAACGGAACCCACGGTCTCGGGGCTTTCCGATTTAAAGAGAGTTGAAAAGCTTTCAAAACATTTCGATATCCCCGCCACAGTATGCATTAATAAATATGATATCAACACGGCGGTAACGGAGGAAATCATCCAATATTGTGAGAATAATCAGATTAAGGTGTTGGGCAAGATTCCCTACGATATTGCATTTACCAAAGCTCAGATCCAGGGAATCAGCATACTGGATTATACCACGGGAGATTTGCCTGATCGTGTAATTTCAATCTGGGAAAATCTGCGTCGTGAATTAAGAGAACAGATCGGAGCGGCAAAATGAAAGAAAAAATAGGGATTATAATATGCGACCGCTATCGCCTGTGCGCGGGAGGAAAATGTTTCAGGGCGCTTAAGAACAAAGAAGGAGCATTCAGTATTTATAATAATCAGGAGGTGGAATTGGTGGGATATACGACCTGCGGCGGCTGTCCTGGAGGAAATATCGAATATGCTCCCGAGGAAATGAAGAAAAACGGAGCTCATATTATTCATTTTGCCACCGGGTTGATCGTCGGTTATCCTCCCTGTCCCTATATATCTTATTTCAAAGATTTTATTGAGACGAAATATGATATGAAAGTTATTATGGGAACGCATCCTATACCTCAGAAATACTACGATATCCATTCAACACTTAAAACTTGGACCTCTGAAACTTGGACGGAAATCATCGGTCCAACACTGGCGGACGAGAAAAATCGATTGGCATATAATTAGCGTTCCTTTATGCCGTTTAATTCCAATCGTCCTCCGGCCCCACAATATTTCGCGCCTGTTTCAGTGATAACTCAAAGCAGCGGGGCGCTGTTCAACTCGAATAATGGAAGCCTCCCGAGGTTCAAGGTATCCGTTGCCCTCAGTAAAATATAATTTGATTTTGCCGAATCCTTTGGGTAATTTATATTGATAAGTGGATTAACCGATGAGGTGATTTATCATGTCCGCCGCCGAGAGTGACAGCGAATTTACAAAAGATACCCTGATATCCGATATAATAGTATACCCCTCGGTTATATAGACCAATATGGCAACAAAGGCTTTGAAGCCCCATTTTTAACCTATTGCCTTACTTATAGTTGCAGAGGAGGCTCGAATTCTCCCCCTCCAGATTATCGTAACTTATTATAATATAAATATGTTACAGGCGATGTTATAATTCTTCGCTTTTACCAAACCTCCGAAGAATCGTTAATAAACTATACTAAAGTAGGCTAAAATAACCCCAAAATCAGCACAGTAAAAGTGAACTGACTTTTTGATATAAATAATGGTTTCATTAATCATATCAAATTTCAAATAGCTTTTGGCGCGATAGGTTTTGACGAGCTACATACCGTGCTTTAAAGCATAAAATAACAACTGTTTTTGATTGAAAAATATCAATATAGGTAATGATTTGATGCCTACTTATACGCCATATATTTCTTTTAAAATGAGAAGAAGAATAATCAGACAGATCAATCCAAAAAATGAAATAAGAGTCCCGTATTTTGCCATTTCTCTGGTTTCTATCGCATGAGTGGCAAAGGCGATAGCGTTCGGAGGAGTGCTAACAGGGAAGCTCATAGCCAGGGAGCACGCGATGGCAACCCCGATTGTTCCCACCAGGGGATTAATCGAGCCAAATGAAACTATAATCGGAATAAGAACATTGGCCGCTGATGTGTTGCTCATAAAATTTGAAGTGAATAATGCAATTATTATGATAATTAATAGAAGAACTAAAGGCGGAAAAGAAAGAAACGATAATTGGTTTGCCATAATATCTGACAAACCGGAGCTTTTCATCGCTACTCCTAATGTTAAACCCCCGGCTATCAAGATTAGTACGTCCCAATCAAGTTGTTTGAGATCCTGGCGATCTATTATGCCAAACACAACGAATACCATAACGGGGATAAGAGCCACGACCGCCGCGGGAATTTTGTGGAGCGGTTCGGTTAACCAGAGCATAATCGTTATCGCAAATGTCAGGACTACGGTAACCAAATCCCAGGTAAAGGCAAGCTGCTCCGGAAATAAAACCTCAAAATGATCTTCACGGGGTTTGAAAATTTTTATCAGGAAGATCCATAAAATAAATAAAAGCACAACTGCAAACGGCGCACCTATAACCATCCATTTTATAAATGAGATCGGTTGCCCCAGGCCAGTCAACACACTTGCCGCTACAGCATTGGGTGGGGTTCCGATAATCGTCCCTATGCCGCCAATATTGGCGGCGAAGGGTATGGCAAGAACCATTGCTTTGCGAAAAGGATCTCTACCTTCAAAATGCCTGAGCAATGGAATCAGAACCGCAATCATCATAGCGGCGGTAGCCGTGTTAGACATGAACATGGAAAAAACGCCCGTTGTTAAGATTATACCAAGCAATACCATTTTGGGATGGGTTCCGAAGGGTTTAATGAATGCTTTGGCTAACCGAACATCCAGACCATGCTTGGTTGCGGCGGCGGCCAGCACGAAACCGCCGAAAAAGAGAACCAGAACCGGACTGGCAATAGGATTAAGAAAAATTTTATAGTCCATAGCACCCGATTCTGCGGAACCTCCGGGATTCCCCAGCAAATAAATACTCAGCACTATAACCATAATAGCGGTAGCGAACGGGGGAATAGCCTCAGTTACCCAAAGGCCGGCAGCCCCTATGAAAATCATCATACAGATTCGAGCCGATGTTGTCAGTTCTTGAAATGGCAAAAAGCCGGCGCCGATAGCCAGACTCAAAATAATAATCACCTTCAGAAAAACCTTTAAATTAATCTTGATGGTGATATTTCCTTTTTCATCTATTTTGATGGGCTCCGGCACTGAATCTGCTCCTAATCAGGTTTTCCTTAATTAAAATCCGGTCTTCATAACAATTAAAAATAATACAGTGTTAATATGCTTGTCAACTGATTGCCCGTTAAACGGAGCTTATTCCCGAATGATTTTTCTCTAAGAAGCAAGCCTGGGAAAAAAAACAGAAGGCGGTGATGACGCCGCCTTCCGATTCGTTGATATCTTGTATATTTCTATGGGAAGATTCCCCTCTCTTTGTAAACTCTCTCTAATTTGGAGAGAGCCATGATATATGCGGCCGTGCGCCAATCGGTCTGATAATTCTTGACAGCATCGGAAACTCGTGAGTATGCGGATAGAATTTTTTTCTTTAATTTAAGATCGATTTCCTCCAGATCCCACGATTCGCTTCTTTTGTTTTGTAGCCACTCAAAATAACTTACTATAACACCTCCGGAATTGCACAGAATATCCGGCATGAGATCTATTCCCCGATCTTGAAGAATTTGATCGCCATCCGGATCTGTCGGACCGTTTGCGCCTTCCGCGACGAGTCTAACATTAATCTGAGCAGCTGTCTGGCCGTTTATCTGATTTTCGAGAGCCGCGGGTATAAAAATATCAGCCTTGGTTTTTAAGAAAGTTTCATGGTCGATAACCTCGGCATCGGGATATCCATGTATTCCACCGTTTTCTATGGCATAGGCGGAAAGTTTTTCGGCGTCTATCCCACCTTTATTATATATCGCTCCGGTTACGTCCTCAACAGCGGTGAGCATCGCTCCATGTTCTTTCATCAGCCTGGCGGCCCAACTGCCGACATTGCCGAAACCCTGGACAATATAAGTTGAATTCCCCAGGTTGAAATTATGATCCTTCGCCCAGGCTTCAATTATGAAAACAACTCCCTGGCCAGTCGCCTTATCCCGCCCTAATGATCCCCCAGATTCAATCGGCTTGCCGGTCACGACATGAAGACTGCGTTCCCTTTCATGGGGAGGTCTGGTTGAATGATATGTATCGAGAATCCAGGCCATTATCTGAGCATTGGTGTTTACATCGGGCGCAGGAATATCATATTCGGGTCCTATGGTATCGCCAAGTGCAAATGTAAATCTACGAGTGATTCTTTCAAGTTCGCTTTTTGAGTATTTTATTGGATCGATTTGTATACCTCCTTTCGCACCGCCAAAAGGTATATCGGTAATCGCTCCTTTCCAGGTCATCCACGTCGCCAGCGCTCTAACTTCATCCAAATTTACAGCTGGATGATATCTAAGTCCGCCTTTAAAAGGTCCCAGTACGCAATTATGCTGAACTCTGTATCCAGTAAACATCTGAATTTTTCCGTTATCCATTCTGACAGGGAAATTTACCACAATTTCATTTGTGGTTTTTTCTAAGATTCTTCTAATGTCCGGATCGAGATTCATCAGATCAGCGGCTCTGTTGAATTGTATAGCCACATTTTCATAGAGACCCTTCTTTTTATGGCTGGCTCGTTTGATTGACTTTGGCGAGGGCTTCAGAACATCTTTTATTTCTGTACTCATCGTTTCCTCCATTTTGATAGATTCAACCGTTATTTATTGGGCAAAACATACTTTAGTCATGCCGTCTCTAAGCAGGCTTTTATCGCCTTTTCACAACTGAGAGCTTATTTTTTGAGGTTATCTATAAGAATAGTTTTCGCAATGCCATACACCTTCGGGCTTAATAAAGGCGCAGGTTTTGTTGTGAACGCAATTGACACATAAACCAGCTAGTTTATCCGAAGCATCGCTCTCATCAACGGTTTTGCCATGTGGTGATTTAATAGACCTTGAATTTGCTTTTGATCTCGAGATTGTATTTAGGCCGGTTGAAAACTCCCCGCATTCCCAAATAGGTCCGGTTTGCCCTTTTAAAAACGCGCATGTCTCTCGATGAATACAGGTAACACAGATTCCCGATTTAGATTCGTCACGTTTTCTAAGCTTATCTCGAAGAATTTCTCTCTCTCTTTTTTTATTTTTTGTTACTTGCATCACAAACCTCCAATTTTATGTTAGCGTTCCGCGGCGTTTTTTTACGCCTTCAATGTTACTTTTCAGCAAATGCTATGCCAAGAATGCCCTCGTCTGTTTGGAGAACACAAAAACAGCTGCTGTAAATATAGTTTCAAAGAAGACAATAAGTTACGAATCGATAGACGTATTGGTTTTAATAATATATGGGAAAACAGATTACCTCAGAGGCCGTTAAAATCGGGGAGTTTTTCACCAGTGGGGAATATCTCTCCGGTAAAATTTGATTCACACCGATTATTCTTGATCTTTTATCTTATCCCTGAGGGTTTTTCTGTCAATACCGAGTATCTTTGGGGTTTCGGCTTTTTTCCCGTCAACGCTTTCTTATACGCTTACGCTGAGAATAAATTCTGTCTCAATTGCGGCCCGTCAGAACTCGCTTCGCCCGTAAGGTACTACCCTCGCCACCAGGGTGGTGAAATCATCCGAGAGCGGTACATCTCCGATAAAATTTTGTACCTCCTCCTCGAGTTTCGATAGGATTTCCCCCGGCTTGAGATCGTGGTTTTTTTTAAGTATGGCCAGTATCCGCTCCTCGCCGAACATCTCATCGCTGGTGTTTTCCGCCTCGCTGACACCGTCGGTATAGAGAAAAATAATATCGTCATTTTCAAGGATTAGAGTACCCATCTCATAGGGCATATCGGGCAGAGCTCCCAACAGCAATCCTCCCTTATCCATCATTTCGATCTTACCACCGGCACGCAGAAGCATAGGCGGATTATGACCGGCATTAACATAGCTGAAGGTCTTATTTTCGGGTTCATAGACACCCACAAAAAACGTAATAAATTGATCCGAGGGGGTATTGCCATGTATTAAATTATTTATCCTTGAAACCACGTCCGAAATATTTAAGCCGGAACCTGGATCTGTTGCCTGAGATCCGATGCCGACGGCGATCCTGAAGGATGCCTGGATGTTGGACATCAATAGAGCCGCCGCGGCTCCCTTGCCCGAGACATCACCGATGGCGACAACCGTGCGTTTGTCATCGACTTTAATAACATCATAATAATCCCCGGCCACCTCGAGGCAGAATTTGCTTCTGGCAGCGATCTCCAATCCCGGCGTATCGGGGATTTTGCCGGGCAATAATCCCTGCTGTACCCGCCGGGCCATTCCCATTTCTTTTTCCAGCCTCTGTTTTTCGATATTCTCTTCGAGAAGCTGCAGGTTTTCAGCCGCCATGGCCACCTGCGATGCAATAGACATCAGCATACCGCATTCCTCGATATTGAAATCCTCACGTTCTGATTTGAAGCCCAAACCGATAAAACCGACCAGCCGTGTTCTGGTCTGCAAAGGCAGGACCATGGCGATTTTCCTGCCGTCGAGCCACGATTTCTCCGCCGGGGTAAGCTCCAGTTTTTTACTGGCCAATTCTTCATCCAGCATCAGGGGGCATGATTTCAAACCGCTCAAGGAACCCGTGAGTTTACTGTCGATAGTGAAAGGCGAATCCGATACATTATGCCAGTGACTGAAAGTATTCTGTTCCTCCCGATACAACAGGGTATATATGTTTTCTACACCAAGCACATCCTTGAGACGTGTCTCGAGTTCATTCCAGAACGCTTTTTTGTCGGCATAGGTCACAGCCTGGCTTAAGAAATTCCTCAGCATCTCGCGAAGGCGATTTCTTTCGGGGAAGAATCTATTTTCCACTGCCCCCTGAATTTTTCTCTGCGCCGGGGTGAAACCTATGGCAAATAGAAGGGCGATCAAAAGAACCGGGCCCCTGCTTTCGATACCGATGGAATCAAGGACAACCTCACTGATGCCGTAAATTGCTATGTAAAAAACAAATAATAAAACGATGCTGACTATAGCAAAACGGGTACCGCGCCTTATCTTGCCCTCAACTTCAAGCAAACGGTATCTGCCGAAAGCGTAAGCGAATGATAACGGCGACAGCAAAAGCGCCAGAAACACAAGGCTTATTATTCCCATAATATATTTCGAACCGAGGCCGATAAACCATTCCCGAAAAAAGAATACCAATACCAATAATACAAACATGCCCAGCAGGCCTGCCCCCGTTCCCCACAGCACCAGCCTGGTCTGTCTTTTTTCCAGGGGATCTGATGCCCTTAGATAATTGCGGGCGAGAATAATAAAACCTGCCCAAACCTGAATTATTATTATTGAAATTAATATCCCGATCATAGAGCTTGTTGTGATAATCCATAATAGAGGAATCATTATTATTATTGGAAGATAACATACCGAATAGGCTAAAAGAGGATGTTTGACAATAAACCTGCTTGGCCTGGGGAATAATAATTGGAGATTAAGCCAGAAACTCCCGAAAAATACCGCTATGGAATTTAATATCACCGTAAGAATATCGTAGATCGGTATCTGGAATCCTACGATGTTGTCGCGGCCAATAGATACGGCTGTGATCATAAAATTGGCCATAGCTATGCAGAATAGCACCAGGGCGCGAATGGCGCCCGAATCAGGTCTTTTGATAAATGCCCAGAATCCCACCGCGAAGTATCCTATTACTATGAGAAGCCTCAGGGTGGAGATGGGTATATCCTGTAATATCTCGGTTTTCTTGACCGACCTGGTTTTAATTATTGTACCGAGGGTATCTCCATCATGCAGATATAATAGGACAATCTGTCTGCCGGGGGGAAAACCCCGGTAGATATTTTCCCGAATGTAATTGATACTGGCCGCAGAATCATCCATAGCTATTACTACGTCGCCCGAATCGGGCAAAGGCG
>CBFCYP010000021.1:0-28359 GCA_965602185.1 uncultured bacterium | reverse complement strand
TTATCGATTCTTATCGCGCCTTTACGCCTGGAATCAGAGGGCAGTTTTGATCGTGTTGTATCTTTCGCGAGCGTTGATTTTCCGGCAGACGCCGCTATAGAAGCGCGCTACCGTTTCGATTCCTATCGGCTTACCTATCGATACAGATTTTATCAAAATGAAAAACTTTACGCCGGTATCGGCCTGACCGCCAAAGTAAGAGATGCTGAGATATCTCTATCCGACGCAAACGGGAAAGCCGGCAAGGCCAACACCGGATTCGTACCCCTGATAAACCTCAAACTTCATTGGCAATTTAATAAAAAGCTGGGGATACTATTTCAGGGCGACGGGCTGGCGGCACCCCAGGGTAGGGCCGAGGATTTTCTTCTGGCCGGCCTTTATAATCTAAATGAAAAACTGGGTCTAAAATTGGGTTACAGGTTTCTCGAAGGGGGAGCGGATAACGACGAAGTGTATACATTTGCGCTGGTTAATTACATTGTAATTGGAGCCACCTTGAGATTGTAATCTGGAGATTACTCGTTTCTCAGGACCGATTTTAAAATTCAATATCCGGAAATGAATAATACCGAAAAAAAGAATTTGACCCGCCTTGGTTTATGCTGTGTTTTCAAAAAAGAGCCAATAAAATTCCGTACGACCACCGCCACGGCGCTGCAAAAACTCGATCGCAGGACCGCCCTGGAAAAGCTTTCGGGAATAGTCCTGCATAACGCGTCATCATTGAAGGACGCCCTTGAATATTGCGCCCGGAATCAGATTGGCGCCTTTCGAGTGAAAAGCGAGATATTTCCTCTGCGAACACATCCGGTTTCCGGATACGAGTTAGACGAGCTCCCTGAATGGACTAAGATTCATTCACTTTTTGAGAAGAGCCGCTTATTTGCCGGAGAAAATAACATCCGTCTAACATTCCATCCCGACCAGTTTGTGGTGCTCAACTCGCCGCACCCCGAAGTTGTAATCAATTCAATCGGCGAACTGGAGCATCACGGGGAGATGGCGGAGCTTCTGGGGGCAGACGTTATCAACATTCACGCGGGCGGCGTATACGGCGATAAGAGGTCGGCCCTCAAAAGACTCGAGAAGAATATAAACCGGTTGTCGGCCAGGGTGCGGGAGAGATTGACGTTGGAGAATGACGATAAATCCTATTCGCCAGCCGATCTGTTGCCTTTCTGTAAGCGGGCAGGCATACCATTTGTCTACGATGTTCATCACCACCGATGTCTTCAAGATGGAATTACAGAAGAAATGACCACGAAAAAAGCCCTCGACACCTGGAATCGCGAGCCGTTGTTTCATATTTCCAGTCCATTGAACGGCTGGAAAGGAAAAAATCCCAACCGCCATCACGATTTCGTGGATATACAGGATTTCCCTGAAAATTGGTTAGACCTCACGATTACGGTGGAGGTTGAAGCCAAAGCCAAAGAGCTGGCGATCGCGAAGCTAAGACAAGATCTATCGCAGATAAAACCCTGTAATAGGTTTGTGATATAATATAGAAGTTATATTAGATTAATGAACGCGGACTTCTTCTTTTCTATCCAGTTCTTTCCTGACGGCGGCGGCCATTTTTTTGAGAGTAATAGGTTTTCGGATAAAAGCGCCCGCTCCCAATTCGAGGGCTTCCTGAACTCTCTTGCTTTCGGCGAATCCCGATACAATGATGGCTTTTTGCGCGGGATTAATTCCCAGCGCCTGCCGTAGGGTTTCCGTCCCGTCAATACCGGGAGTCATAATCATATCTAAAAACAATAGGTCATGCGGTTTTTTTCTCAACAGTTCTACGGCTTTTTCTCCGCTTTCGACGGTGGTGGCTCTATAGCCGAGGCTCATGAGAATCTTCGAGGATACTTTCCTCTGCACATCATCATCGTCAACCACCAGTACCGACTCATCGCCACCGGTAATATGCTCTGACACTTGATCGTCTATATTCTCCCGCGTGATGGGGAAATAGAAGAAAAAGGAAGTCCCCTCGCCCACTTTGCTGCAAAGATCCAGAAATCCATAATGATCTTTGATGACAGAGTCGACGACGCTCAAACCCAATCCCGATCCCCGTCTTTTATCCGCGGTCTTTGTGGTGAAAAACGGGTCGAATATTTTCTGAATGATATCCTCGGATATTCCATGTCCGGTATCCGATATTTTCAGCTTGACGTACTCTCCTCTGGGTACGCGCCCATAGGCAACCGCAATGTTATCCGCGTAGAAGTTTTCGGTTTTAAGGACAATTCTCCCGATGTCCTGCGTGGCATCCCGCGCGTTATTGATCATGTTGGATATCATTCGATGGATTTGCGCTCGTCCGGCTTTGATATTCAACAGGTCGCCGGCCAATTCAGTATCGATAATAAGAGTTTCGGGTAAGGATATCAGCTCATTTAATGTCTCACATATAACGTCGTTCAGGTTCAGGGGCACTAGATTATAATGTCCCCTCCTGCCCAGGGTCAGGAGCTGCTGGTTGATATCCGCGATCTTGTGCGCAGCCTTTTCCATATCTTTCAGAAAAGGCAATGCAGCGTGATTTTTGGATAGAACTCTTCTGATGAACTCCGGGTATGCTATCAAGGGAGCCAGGAGGTTATTGAAATCATGCGCCACCTGTCCGGCAATTTGGCCCGCTGTTTCAAGGCGTTGAGCCCGCGATTCCAATTCCCTCAACCGTTTAGTCTCCGTAATATCGACGACAAAGTTGAGCGAAGCCGGCCCGCCTTCCCAGGCTATAATGACGCCGCCGATCTTAAGCCATCTCGTCTCACCGTATTTATTTATCATTCTTATTTCGTACGTTTCGGGAATGGATTTGCCTTTTAATCTCTTCATTTGATTATCGATTACATATTCTCTGTCGTCCGGATGTATGAACTCCAGAAAAGGCTTTGAAAGTAATTCCTCGCGGGTAAAAGAGGTAATTTCTTCAATACGAGGATTTGCGAACTTTATGGAACGATCCTGGGCGACCAGAATTCCCTCGGTGGCGTTTTCAACCAGCTTGCGGTAGCGTTCTTCGCTCTCCCGTAGCGCCTCCTCTGCCCGCTTGCGCTCGGTGATGTCTCTCTGTACTGAAATGGAATGCAGGATCTCCCCATCGGCGTTTTTAATAGCATCGACGCTAAGTAGCACTGTTCTCTCTTCTCCGGATTTCGTGATTATATTTAATTCCTCGTTTTTTAATTCGCCCATCACCTTCCATTTCATGAAGAGTTCTTTGGCTTTTTCCTGTGAAGATGGTGCATAAACTGTTGTTAAGAAAGATTTCCCAACGATTTCTTTTTTCCTATAACCAAGCACTTCTAGCGCCAGGGAATTAATGTCAAGTATCTTTCCGTCCGTTGAAATAATGTAGCAGTACACAGGCTCGTTTTCAAAGAACTGCCTGAACCGTGATTCACTCTCCCGCAACGCCTCCTCCGCCTGCTTGCGCTCGGTTATATCTCGAATAATACCGCATATCACGTTGCCGCCTTTAAGCTTAAACACACTGCCGGAGATCTCTACAGGAAAAATTGTACCGTCTTTTTTCTTATGGTAGCGAAGCGGGATTTTTTTAATTTTCTCTGATAATAATTCTTTGATGGAGTTGTCTGATGCTTCGATCTCCGCCGTAATATCCGTATATTTAATTTTTAAAAATTCTTCTCTGCCGTAGCCGTATAATTTGACCGCAGCACCGTTAGCGTCCAGAATTTCACGGGATTTGGCGTCATAAAGCATAATGGCATCTGGAGAAGTAGCCAGAATCTTGCCGTATCTTTCCTCGCTTTCACGATATGATTTCTCGGCTTTTAGTCTGGCAATGGCGCTGCCGATTTGGGCCGCTATGGTCTCAAGAGCGCCGCGGGCAAAAGCCGGTACTTCATCCAGACTATGCGAGGAGATATTGAGACAGCCGATTACTTTTTGATTGTGCAAAATTGGAATAACAGCGATTGCGCGGAGTTGCTCCTTCAACCTGGTTTCATCTAACGGCACTCCCAGGTCCTGATGTTGTTTGTAAACAGGCTTACCTTTCATAACAAGTTGTGTGCTGGGCGAGTTCGCGTCATAGTGCAGGGCGCTCTTAATAAAATCCGGCGAGAGCCCTTTATAGAAGACCATGTCTAAAACGCCGGAGGTGTCATCTACAAGATACATTCCCCCACAATCCATTCCGGATGCCGTAATGGCTGCATCAAGACACGAACGCAATCCTTCATTAAGGTTCTGGGCGATGCTCATATCCATGGCCAGATCTCTCTGGATATTTAATAAATTCTCGGCGTTCTGGCGTTCGGTAACATCTCTCATTATAACTATCATTCCGGCAGTTTTACCGCGTGTTTTCATTGGAGAAGCGGAGCATTCAATGAAAAAGATTTCCTGTTTCTTATTTTTAATTTGCAAATTTAGGTTGGCATGTTTACCGCTAAGAACAGTCTCAAAGCTGGATAATAATCCTGGAATATCCTTGGGGTAGAATATTCCGATTTTTGTGAAATGTCTGCCGATCAATTCTTCCCTTAAAACGCCGAAAATCCTCACGATTTCTTTATTAGCTTCGACTATGAATCCTTTCTTATCCAGATATATCATTGCGTCATTGACATTTTCAAAGATATAACGGGATTTATCGTCCAGTTCATGAACAGATACTGCCTTATCCGTTCTAACGGCTGATTTCTCAAGCCTGGTGATACGTCGTTTTAATCTGGCGATTTCCTGAATCAGTTCTTTTTTTGTATTAAGTTTTTTGTTCATTAAGAACCGTTCCTCTTCTCAAAATGGAAAGCCGGCAAAAATTTCAATTATGGGGCCGATCCAACCAAAAAATATGACACTAGTAGAGTTATCGGTCTTCTATGTTATAATATTAAAGTTTAAAAGTACAAGATGAATTGGAATCACCAGGCGTATGCGGCGCAACATACTAATTGACAGCAAGTTGCAGGAAGAAATACAGGGGCTATTTTAGCAAAGTTATCTGATTGCAAAATTATGTCTATAAGAGCTCGAATTCATATATCAGTATTTTTCCAGCAGAAATGCTTTTATGCATTTCAAAGATTCCTTGTTGCCCGGCCAATAGAGCAATTTCATGGCGAACTCATAATCGCACCATTTCCATTTATCATGCTCTTTTGGATCCAGGACCGGGTTCTTATCGTTGTCGATACGGGCCACAAAGACAAGTTCGGTAATATAGTCTACGGGTTTCTCGTATATCTTTCGCATTTCCTCCTGGGCCGGAAAGACATATGAATAACCGATCATCTCCAGGCTGATCGGTTCAAATCGGGTTTCCTCCTTTAATTCGCGTATGGCCGCCGTAAAATAATCCTCATCATCCTCGACACCGCCCGTTACGGCCTGCCAGAACGACATACGGTCGAGAATACGATGCAAGAGCAGGAATTCCCAGTCGCTACCCCGTGAGCGAACGCAATAAACGGCTACCTGCACTGGTTGTCTCGCCATAAAAGAAATATAGGATACCGTAGTCGGTTCATAAAAGCGCTTTTTAGCGATAAGCCATTGCATTGACGCATGGCCCTTGACAATCTATCCCCGTTCTCATATACTTTGATAAGGAGGAAAAATGTTTCATCTTGTTCCGACTCGAATTACCGAGCAAATGCATCGTCTGGAGACGATTGACGCCCGCGATAGGGTCGACGGCACACCCCATCCGGAACGTCTCCGACAGATCCCACCGGACACGGGCAGGTTCCTTGCCATACTTGCGGCAAGCGCGCCCGGGGGAACGTTTATAGAACTCGGCACCAGCGCCGGCTATTCAGCCCTTTACCTGGCGCTGGCCTGCCGCGAGGTCGGCGCCCGGCTGATCACGTTTGAAGTGCTGGAGGAGAAGGTCCGAAAGGCCAAGGAGACTTTCCGCCTGGCGGGGGTTGAGGATGTGGTTGAGCTGGTGCATGGAGACGCCCGCGACCATACCGGTCGGCTGAAAGATGTCGCCTTCTGTTTTCTGGACGCCGAGAAGAATCTATACAGTGAATTTTATGATCTGGTGATTCCCCATATGGTGCGGGGAGGGCTATTCGTGGCTGATAATGTCATAAGCCATGCCAACGTTCTTCAACCGTTTGTCGAACACGCGCTGGCCGATGAGCGGGTAGACGCGGTGGTTGTGCCTATTGGCAGAGGGGAACTGGTCTGCAGGCGGTGTTAATTCCCTGCATTGAATTAACGCAATTTCCCTTATAACAAAGAAACTGGTATATAAATTCTTATTTAATCTGGCGATCAATCGGCCTTGTTTTTTATAAAAGTCCCGTTCCGATATTCCTCAAACGCTGTTTCGAGTTCTTCTTGAGTGTTCATCACGATAGGGCCGCGCCAGGCTACCGGCTCGCCCAGAGGTTTGCCCGATACCAAGAGAAAACGGACCGATTCATCCTCTGTGAAAATGCTGACCTGATCGCCATCGCCGAAAAGTATTAGATTTTCGTTCACAGCCGGTTGTTTCTCCTCCGAAAATAATCCTTTACCGTCGATAACATAGGCGAATACGGTATGCCCCTTTTGGGTTGGGTGAATGTATTCCGAATCTTCCGGGATCATGACGTCAAGGAATTCCGGCTTGATTACAATATCCTTCGCGGAACCTTCGACCCCTTCCACGTCGCCGCAAATGACCCTGATTTTAACGCCGCTATCCATCTCAACTTCAGGAATCTGATCACCGGTTATATCACGGTAACGGGGATTCATCATTTTATGAGAAGCAGGGAGATTGGCCCAGAGCTGAAATCCTCCCATGCGCCCCTGATCGTCCCCTTTGGGCATCTCCTGGTGCAGGATGCCGTTTCCGGCGGTCATCCACT
This sequence comes from uncultured bacterium, assembly GCA_965602185.1. GTDB lineage: Bacteria > Zixibacteria > MSB-5A5 > UBA10806 > UBA10806. The sequence goes on along the minus strand of CBFCYP010000021.1, from coordinate 21,520 downwards.
GCACGTCGCCGGGATTTATGACACCCTCGTTTCCTATACTGTCGCCGTGTTCGACACTGCCGTCGAGCATATATGTGATGGTCTCGATTCCGCGGTGGGGATGCCAGGGAAAACCCTTGATATAATACCGGGGATCGTCTCCCCTGAAATCGTCCAGAAGTAAAAAGGGATCGAACTCCTCCACTTCACCAAAACCGAATACTCTTTTAAGGTGGACGCCGGCTCCTTCGATAATCGGTTTGCTCGTAATTATTTTTCGGATTCTTCTATCTATCGCCATTTTATTACTCCTTTATTATAGTCCTGTCATCCCGCATAATGTCTCATCGAATCTAATATAACTACGATAAGGACCATTTTGTGCCATTCAAAACAAAAATGTATTTGCCCCTGCGGGGTAAACCGTTTCTTTTGGAACAGAACTGAAACTGATCGAGAAGCTCAGCTAATAAACTTTTTTATCTCTCAGAAAAATGAGGAGAGCGGCCGATAGACCCAGTACTAAAAGCCCGATGTCTTCATATATGCCTTTGATTAACGCTATTATCCCCACCAGAGAAAGCAATGCCGGGATAATAATAATATGTTTCGGGACCTTTTTATCGGTCCAGAGCAATATTCCCAGCGTAAATATGGTAGTGGGGCAGGGGACAAGGCCGAAGGGAAAAGATTGCGGATAGGTATGACCTATAAATAGCCCGATCAGGAAATAAGCGATCATGGCATAAAAAATAAGGAGGATGCCGATTGCCGAGTACCGATTCCAGGTATAGGAAAAGGAGATATTTTGCTTGAGGAAGCTGTATATAAAAATTAAGCCCTGTATTATAAGCAATATACCGAATATCAAGGCGAACTTAAAGGATTTATTCCAATAAAGAATACAGAAGACTATCCCGCTCCACAGCCAGAAAAATGAAAGAATTAAACTGATAACCCTGTTCGAAAGCCTGGTCTTTTTCACCGCCAATACAATAACGGCAATTCCCAATATATAGGAAACAATCTGAAGCGGCCAGATATCGAGATTATAATTTTCCAGAGTAAGCAGAAATTTTTCAAGCGTGAAATCCGGAAACATTTTTCGCTCCTTATGTCTGAATAAAATAAACTCGCTTTAGATTATAAGAAACAATAAAGCGGGTTTTCAAGGATAAATCGCTTCTATTTATTTTGACAAAAAATCATGTATATTTTGTTATATTCCCGGTTCTTTCCATTCTTTATCGGGGCTCACCGGATCGGGTTGATCCGGCCCGAGATTCCGGGGATCGATGGTGGCCACGATGAAATTCTCCGGAGGTACGGGACTGCCGTAAAGCCGCCTTAGCATGGCCAATTGCCCGGCATGGGTCATGGCATCGGAGAACGGTCCCTGGAGCATTTTTTCAGGAGTGGTTTCTTTGAAAGGGATTTCATTATCGAGATGATGTCCGATATCTTCCAGTATTTCGTGGAACCGGAGGATCTCCTCTCGAAAGGCAGGAATTTTTTCGGGCCTCCATTCCCCGCCGATAAAAAACGTGCGAGCGTAACCCATCACGCCGGTCATATGGTAAACCAGCTCGTGGGGTGTTCTGACCCCCGGCCTGGCCCTGAAATCGGCGAAGGATTCGGGGGCGTCGCGCAACGCCTTCTGCATGCGATAGGCCAGCGCGGCCAGATAGTGCTTTAACATCTGTCGTTTCGTATCCATAGGGGAAGATCCTTCCTTACTATCGTATTCAATTGTCAACTTAAAAGGCATTTACTTTGTTTAATTGTCAAGGTTAAAATTGGACAATCTATAAATTCGATAGTATTGTTCGTAGTAATTTTATTAAGGGGAGATCGCCATTACGAATCTCGCAACATTCTGACCGAATCCGCGTTAATAAAATAAAATGAAAGGAGAGTAAGATGACTTATTTCAAGAGGTTTCTTGTGACCGGATTGCTAATGGTGCTTTTCGCCTCGGTGGCGATAGCCCAGAATACCCTGAACGATCCTTACGATGTTTTGAATCGCCACTTCGAGGCCGCCGGAGGTCTTGATAATTTAAAAGCGGAACGGACGCATTATATGGAAGGCGAACTTTCTGTTGCCGGGCTTCAGGGCACGGTTAAAATTTGGTCTCAGAAACCGGGCCGTTCCCGGACGGAGGTCGATCTGGGGATAATAAAAATGATCCAGGGGGACAACGGCGACTTTAACTGGGTGCTGGATTCCAACGGCAAGCTTCAGAAGATCACGAATCCTGATGACGCCACCATCAAGCGTAAAGAGATAAGCATCCGGATGGCGGAATACGAATATGCTGATCCTGAATCCGACGTGTTCAAGGTATCGTTCGAGAGCATAGAAAATATTGAAGGCAGTGATTGTTACGCTGTAAAAATAGAAAACAATATCAATAACGACAGTTTCACAGGTTACTATAATACCGAAACTTTTCTGCCTGAAAAAAGCGTCTCGATCGCGGGGGAGAACAGTAATGATACATTTTATGAAGATTATAGAGATGTTAATGGGTTAAAGGTCGCGTTTCGGTCCAGGCAAATCATGCACCAGACGGGACAGGAGGAGGAAATAGTAGTAACCGAATATATTTCCAATCCTGAAATCAATTCAACATTGTTTGAACCTCCCGAGGAAGGCGGTAAAGACTACCGGTTTGCGGAGGGCGATAAAGCCGAAAATATCCCCTTCAGATTCGAAGGTAACCATCTCTATATCCCTGTTACCATAAACTGCAAGGAGAGATACTGGATTCTCGATACGGGGGCAAGCATGACCGTAATTGGAGAGGACTACGCCAGCGAACTCGGATTGGACCTGCAGGGCGACTTAAAAGGTATGGGCGCCGGGGGCACCGTAGATATCAAGTTAACGACTCTGCCGCCTTTCAGCCTGCAGGGAATCCATTTTAACGAGCAGGCGGCGGCGGTAATCGATATAAAAGAACTGAATCGAATGCTTGCCGTCGAAGTTGTCGGAATTCTCGGTTTCGATTTCCTCTCGCGGTTTGTTACAAAGATAGATTACGCCAACGAGCTCGTATCTTTCTATGATCCTGAGACTTTTGTATACTCCGGCGACGGCCTGGAGGTCGACGTGCATATTAAAAACAGCGTTTTCATGGTCAAAGCGACTCTGGATGATGATTACTTCGGTACATGGCTTTTCGACCTGGGAGCGTCGTCTACCTCTCTCAACGGAGTCTACGCTTTGATTAACGGTTTTACTGAAAGAAAGGGGGTCGTGGGGCTCGCCCGGGGCGCCGGTAATACGTTCAATACCAAAAAGGTGAAATGCACGAAAATCGATTTCGCCGGTTTTACCCTGGATGATCCCAAAATAAGCTTCTCCTACGGCGGGACCGATACGGTCTTAACTTCTGATAAAATAGGGATATTGGGGAATACGCTGTTTCGGAATTTTGTGGTCTATTGCGATTACGCCAACGAGCGCGTGATTCTGGAGAAAGGGAAGAATTTCAACAAGAAATTCCCGGAGGGTCATTCCGGCCTGCAGATCATTCGCGGTGAAGAGGGAGGATATGAAATCCTCTTCGTATCGGACGGGACGCCGGCGAAGAAAGCCGGGTTTCAGGCGGGAGATATCCTGAAATCGATAAATGGCGTGGATATTAAATATCTCGGTGGACTCACCGCTATCCGCGATATGATGAGCGAAGAGCCGGGTACCAAATATACAATAATCGTCAGTCGCGACGGCGAGGAGAAGAAATTGAAACTCAAGCTGGCTGATCTTTTTTAAAGTTATATGAGATTAAGTTATCGCGCAACTCGTTTTGATGAACGGCTTCCGCATATCGTAGTCATAGCATAGCCGTTTAATTAAAGCCAATCTCTAAAACGACCAGTTGACGATGGGAAAGACGGGAAACTGTCCTCCCTGGCCGATTATATTGACAAACCCTATCTGGATACCTTTCATACTTCCAGAGTAATTGACCAATCCCAGTTGAAGGCCGTTCGTGTAATGAGCATAATTTACGACTCCCCATTGAAAGCCTTCGATTTCGCCCTCCACCACGTTAACCCAGTTATCCTGCCAGCCCACGAAATCGGCCTCGGCGATACCGACCAGGCCGAATTGAACCCCCATCGATTTGCCGGTGGTAGTGTGATTTACCAATCCCCAATCCAGGCCGGTAACCGACACGCTTCGCCCGTAAATCAAACTTAGCCGAATACCCGCGATGGGGACATTCTCATCGAAAATCTGCACGGGGGTAAACAGCGCGAGCTGTATCGGCTTGTTCTGCGCCATGGCGAGAGAGGAGATTAATACCAGCATGATTACCGTCAGACCCGAAATCAGTAAAGATTTTTTTGTCATTTTGCCCTCCGATCATTGAATCTTGAGTCGCTTTGAAATAATAGGATCTAAAACTAATGGAATAGCCCTGATCGCACAAGCCAAAACCGTCGGATAAGGAAAAAGGGGAATAAAAGCGCAACAAAATGGTCGTGTCCTAATTTAACGGAATTTTTTCGAATGGTAAACAATACTTAACTTTTTAACGGGGGGTTTGATTTTAAATCGATTCCCCTTTTTATTTGGGGGATTTATGAAGCTTTTTTTAGTTGAATATTGATCTTGACATAAATAGGCGGAATATTATATTGAGCGTATAATATGTGGAACAACTTATGCCGATAATTAGTACATCTTAGTATAGTGAGGTATCGATGGATAAGAGCCAAAAAAAAGAAATTCCTCTTTATTTGAGGGTATTAGGCTATCGGGAATCCGGTAACCTATGGGCGGCTCACTGTTTAGAAACTGATTTGGTCGGTTATGGTGCGTCGTTCGAAGATGCTTTGGATAATTTACTGGAATTGACTGACATGCAAATCAGTTTTGCCTTTTATAAAAATCAACCTTCTCTGTTGGATAGGCCCGCCCCCACATGGGTTTTTGAATCGTATAATCAGGGCCTACGGTCAAGTTTGGAATATTTCAATATTGATACAGTCTCAGAGAAAAACCAGTATTTTACGAGTATTCCGTTGTCCCATGGATCTTTAGATGCGGATTTCGCTGTTGCCCCAATGTAATCCCCATACATTTCGTGAATTAAAAAAAATCCTAAGAAAATATGATTCTCGCTTTACAATATTTGAAAATAAGGGCAAGGGAAGCGAAAGAATGATCTATCACCCTGATATTCTTGGGAAACCTGCGTCATTTCCGATAAAATGTCATGGTGAGGGAACCGAAATAGGTAAGCATTATATAAACGATATTATTCGTAGGTTTAATTTACCTAACGGTCTTCTTTAGAAACTGCGGGCGTAAAAAGCCCGCCTTTAAAATTATTAATTAAATAAAATCTATAAAAAAGCCCGGCCGCGACTTGACCTTTTATTTGGGGAATCCCAAAGGATTGTTCTGTGATGGTCTACAGAATCCGTCTGGGGCCCTTATCCCGTAAAAAGCCGCTACAATATCCCGAAGGGCCTTAATATTAGGGTATTAAGGTGAAGGTGGTAGTACTCGATGACGCTCCTACTATCCACGTCCTTTTTCGCACTGCCGAGCGTATTAACCCCGATCGTTACGAGACCAAGACTTACCCTAAACGTCTTGGCAGGGCCCACGGGGTTTCCAAAAAGTTGCCCAACATGAGATCCCCTTTCTATTTACCCCGAACAGGGGGGATTTATCTTTGTTAAAGAACAAGTTTCCAGTTGGCAAATGTATTTGCAATCCCTGCGGACATGGCTGGTGTCATTCTCAGGGTTGAATGAACCCGCATAAAGTTGTAGTGCCAGAAATGCAGTGCCAATGCCGCCTTTAAATTATCTAATTTTTTAGATGTCACGGGGCGGGTTAAACCGTACCGCTTAGGGTTGCCATTTATGGGTTTAGTTATTCTGCAACAAAATCCTTTACAATACGTAAAAATACTGTATAATACTTTAAACACTTTAATGAGAGGCCCGTAATGCCCGGATTGAAAAATAAACCTGATTTGAAGTTCTACACCACCAACGAAATAGCCGAGCTTTTAAAGATGAATATCCAGGTTATCGCAAGGAAACTGAAACATGGCGAGCTTGCAGGGTATAAGATCGGCAAGGACTGGCGGGTAAAGGAATCCGATCTGACCGAATGGCTGGAGAAGCATTCCAACAGGAATATCATGAATCCGGGGCAACAGATAGTTGAGCGCTTCATGAAAAAGGGGAAGTTCGAGACGTTTCCCGTCCAGCGCAAAAAGAGAAAATATATTCTCGAGCATATTCTAAGACAGTTTGAGTTCAACCGGGTTTACTCTGAAAAAGAAGTCAATGAGACTATTTCGGAATTCCATGACGACTACTGCCGGGTACGTCGCGAGTTTGTGGATGAGGGTATGATGAGCCGCAAGGACGGAAAATATCGCCGCAACGGAAGCTATAAATTCACGAAATAATCAAGGTTTTTGATTATCCGGCCCTGTAATCTCATTTCTTAAAATATCAAAAAATTCTGTTCTGGCGTAACGTTCTATCCAGGGATAATGCCCGCATTTGGGTAAAATATAAAAGCGGACATCTTTCAGGCAATCTTCCAGGAAAGGCCGGATACCCTCGATGGGATGGGGATCGTAATCGCCGTGTATTACGACTGTCGGTATATCGATTCTGGAGAATTCCCCTTTCAGGAATCCCGGCCTGTCTCGCAAAGTGACGAAATCGGCCCATACTTTTTTATGAAGTTCGTATTGAACATCAATGACTTCCAGGTCCGTTGTTAAAGGATCATAGACGTCGGTGTCGAAGAAAATATCGCCCCACTCTTTTGCGATTTCGCCCAGATCCTCATTTTTCGCCCCTGCCAACTGTGTCTGGATCTCCTCGAAACGGCGGCGTTTTTCGGCGCTAAGCCTTGCCAGTCTTATATTTTCTATTCTCGATGAACTTACCGCATCGAAAACTGCGCTTCCGATAAGAATCAGCTTTTGTAAGGCTATTTTTTTTCGGGCGGCCAGGAACAGAGCCAGCACCGCTCCCCAGGAGGAACCGATCAGAATAACCGGTCGATCTGCATGATCTATCAGCTGTTTTTCAAGTTCGTCTATCTGCCCATCAAGAGAATCCTCGGTTTGAATCGGCTCGATCACCCCCGCCAAATCGGATAATTCTCTGGCGACGGGGGCCATATATCCGGGCGCGCCGGGACCTCCGTGAATAACCGCAATTTTATAAGGAGGCCTGCCGTATTTTCTAACAGTCTCATAGGGGAAGTTCTTGTTATCTGTTGAGGGGATCATATCCGGTAACGATATTATTGAGGTTTTCTGCCTTTGATTAAATAAACGGGATAAGCGCGGCAAATGTAAAATTCATTGTTTTCGATTTGTCGGAGCTGGGTTTTTCGTTGTTTATTTCCGATTTCCAGAATCCTGCTAAATTCCGCCGGATCCCCTCCGCCGGTTAGAAATTCTTCTTTTTGTTCTTCCGTTCTCGCGTTAAAGTCTTCCTCGCTGAGCAGATACTTTTTCATATTCTTCACAGTTTCCTGTTGACGTTCAGTTTTGTACGGTGGCTCCATAAAGGGTACGGATTCTCTTACGCGTATGTCGATATCATCGATCCCCAGCTCATGCAGCATATGGGGTATCTCCGGGGCGATACCTTTATCGCCGCGGCCCATCTTGATCCGGCCTTTATTGGCTATTAGATTTACTTTATGCATCAATAATTGCGTTTCAATATCGTATTCCGGCAAGGAGGAGAACGCCCTGACCAGCGTGGGCGTCAGATTATCGGGCTCGATACATAATATCAGCCCGCCGGGTTTTAATATGCGTATCATCTCCGAAAGGGCGAGTTTCGGTTTTTCCAGATGAATCATGAGAACCTGACACTCTACCAGATCCGCAGTGCTATCGGGAAGAGGAAAATTGTATACGTCCCCGGTAACAAAACCTGCCATTCCATCAACCGCCCAGGTTTCGGCAGTTTCGTTTGCGTCCTTTAAAAGATTCGGTCTTATATCGATACCGATATAATGTCCGCCGGTTCCGAAATATTTCCAGTAGGTGTAACCGAGGTAACCGAGCCCGCAGCCGACATCGATCGCGGTCATGCCGGGAGTTAAATCCAGCCATTTCGCATATCTCTCAATTTCCTCCGGGGTCCACATCTGTCTTCGCTGCCACGTAAGCATTTTTTTGTAACGCCCCTTTGAAAAATCAATGGTTTTCTTTTTATCTCCGCCCAATTTGAATAATCCTCTATAACAGAAAATATATAATAATAAAGATGATTCCAACAGGAAACCGTGGAGTTTCGACAAATTATAATCGCGGCGGATAAAACTGCAGGCGGTTTGATCTCATCAATTTTTATCGAGAGATATATCAGAGCTTTTTAAAATTGAAAGCGCCCGAAATCGGACACCATTTTCAATATATAAGTTTTCGGTATTATTCCGGCTGCCAGACCTCCCAGACTTTTCCGACCAGGTCAGGTCCGGGTTTCAGGGTTGGTTTGCCCGGTTCCCAGCCCGCCGGACAGGCCTCGGCGCCCTTTGTTTTACGGACATGCTGGAAAGCGTGAACCTGCCGTATGGTTTCTTCGATTTTGCGGCCGACGGGCGGAGTCAATACCTCCATGGCCTGAATTACACCGTCGGGATCGATAAGAAACCGTCCCCTGATATTTACGCCGTTGGCTTCATCGTATACGCCATACACCCTGCCGAGATTCCCCGCGCCATCGGATACCATCGGCCAGGGAATGCCGTCTTTGGTCATCTTTTTAAGCTCTTCTTCGTCCCAGATTTTGTGCACGAACTGGCTGTCGGTCGAAACGGATAGAATATCCACTCCGAGTTTCTGAAGCTCATCGAACTTGCCGGCGACCGCCGACAATTCCGTCGGTCATACAAACGTGAAATCGCCCGGATAAAAACAGATCAAAACCCATTTGCCCAGATATTCTGATAATCTGACATTAATAAACTTGCCCTTGTGATATGCTGGCGCCTGGAAATCGGGAGCTTTGCCTCCCACCCTCGCCGTCACCATGGTTTTTTCTCCTTCTTTTGGTTTGCCTTCAGGTTGATTATTCGGCGGGGAATCCTCCCCGATGACCGTGCCGGTCGGTTTAGCGCACCCAACAGGTTCTTCCTCCATAAAACACCTCCCGTTTTTTGAATTTAGACAACTACCATCAAATTTCCATGCTGAAGGCTGTTATGCTGGAGCCTGTCCGGCGGCGCGACTCTTGCTCCTTTCAATCGATTGAAGCGCCAGGTATCCGTCTCCGAACTTCTCCATTGCCTCTATCTCGTTGTCGTATTGATCGTAATGACGCTCCTCGTCAAGAACCAGATCTTCGAACACTTTTTTGGAGGCCGAATCAGCATTTTGGGAACATTCATTGGCGAACTGGTTGTACATTTTAATACTGCTTTCCTCCATCTGTTTGCTTGTTTCCAGCATCTTTCTGACATCGTGAATTTTCTGAACTTCACCTGATGCCACCAGCTCGACTTCGCCGCCCAGAAACAGGATTCGCTCGGCCAGACGTTCTATATGCAGCATCTCCTCAATGGCCGTTTTCTTGAACAAATCCGCCAGCAGATCGAAAGCCTGATCATCGCAATGAAAATGCAAATACATATATTGATGTACGGCGGCTAATTCATCGGCGATAGCTTTGTTCAGTAACTCCTGGCTTTTCTCATGCATAACACTCTCCTTTACCACCTCTTCACATTATTGATCACGTGGTGAACTGCGGAATCATTATGATTCCGCAGTTCACCTTTATTCAATCTTCCATTATTTGCCTAATGCTTTCATCACTCCTTCAGCATAAGCCGGGTCGGCCTTTTTAAAATGCTCTATTTGCCGATTGATGATTTCCTTCGGGACTCCCTTCATAGCGCCGGCAATCGCCCTGTGAAGACGTCCTTTTTCATCGTCCGGCATCAAGCGGTAAAGATTACCGGCCTGGGTGTAGTCGTCGTTTCCTTCCCGGTGGTCATAGCGGTCGGCATCACCGTCGATTTTAAGCGGGGGTTCTTTGAATTTCGGGTCTTCAACGGGACCATCGAAGCTGTTAGGCTCATAATTAACAGCGCCTCCGTCATTGCCGTCAAAACGCATTTTACCGTCTTTATGGTAGGTATTAGCAGCACAACGAGGTTTGTTTACCGGAAGGCTTTCATAGTTTACGCCGAGTCGATACCGATGGGCGTCGGCGTAGGAAAATATTCGGAATTGAAGCATTTTATCGGGACTGTGACTTATACCGGGAACCATATTGGCCGGCGAAAAAGCCGATTGTTCCACATCGGCGAAGTAATTCTCGGGATTGCGATTCAATTCCATGACGCCGACGTCAATCAACGGGAACTCTCCGTGGGGCCATACTTTAGTAAGGTCGAAAGGATTATATGACGTTTTATGCGCCTGTTCCTCCGTCATAATTTGCACCTTGAGATTCCATTTAGGGAAATCGCCTCTCTCGATGGCTTCGAACAGATCGCGCTGATGACTCTCCCGGTCTTTTCCGATTATCTCTTTCGCCTCTTCATCGGTTATACATTGAATGCCCTGGGCGGTTTTAAAATGGAATTTGACCCAGAATCTCTCGTTTTTGGCGTTGATAAAACTATAGGTATGGCTGCCATACCCGTTAACGTGTCTGTAACTGCGGGGCAGGCCTCTGTCGGAAAAGAGGATCGTTACCTGGTGCATACTCTCCGGAGAGAGCGACCAGAAATCCCACATGGCGGTATTACTTCTGAGGTTGGTTTTGGGATTACGTTTCTGAGTGTGGATAAAATCGGGAAACTTGTATGGATCTCTGATGAAGAAAACGGGGGTATTGTTTCCAACCAGATCCCAGTTGCCATCTTCAGTATAGAATTTCATGGCGAACCCTCTGACATCCCGTTCCGCATCGGCGGCGCCTCGTTCCCCAGCGACGGTTGAAAAGCGCAGGAAGCATTCCGTTTTCTTGCCCACTTCGAATAGTTTGGCCTTTGTATACTTGGTGATGTCGTTGGTTACGGTCAACGTCCCATACGCGCCCGATCCTTTAGCATGCACTATTCGCTCAGGAATACGTTCCCTGTTGAAATGCGCATGTTTTTCGAAAAGTTGCCAATCCTGAACCAACAAAGGCCCCCGGGGACCGGCAGTTAACGAATTCTGATTGTCCCCGACCGGTATACCGGCCGAGGTTGTTAACTGACGTTTCTTTTTTGGCATTCGTATCTCCTTTTCTATTTTATCCTAAATTGGAATTCTATCTAAAACCAGGCTCATGTTTTCATCATTCTAACTTGCTTTTAATCGCTACCGTTTCCGGTTTTTCCTGCACTTTCGACATAAACCGCGAATTTCCACATGCTTTGAATCGACATCTCCCCAATCCCGAATAGTATTCGGCAATTTCATTCCGTCGAAGTTCGGCCAGTAAAAATCCTCAATATTTTTACATCGCGTACAGACGAGATGGTGATGAACTGCTAAATTAATATCGAACCTTGCCGAATTATCAAGTAATTTTACTCGTTTTATCAATCCATACTTTTCAAAAGTCGATATTGTGCGATACACCGTATCCATTGAAATAGTCTTGAGCCGCCTGCGGATACGGTTGAATACATTTTCCACCGTCGGATGACCCGCAAACACTGCGAATTCGCGAAAGATCTCCAGACGCTGGTGAGTCACCCGCAATCCCTTTGACCTGCAGACCCGTTCGAATTCCTCCATCAGTGGAGGAATCTGTATTTTACTATTCTTACCTAACGAAGTCAGTTGTCAACCCATTCCTATTTAGGATAGAATATACAATAGCAGAATCGTAGGCAAGGATTTTTTTATGAAATTCCGATTATGTGCGAATATTAAGGGTGATAATGAAATCGACAGAAGACTAATTTATCCATTTAACCTATTGCAGGTAAGACGATAGAAAAAAAGGGGGGATTTTCATATTTGATTATCGAAAACTCTCCACGGTTAACCTACAGTCCTTTAAAACGTTCCGGGTAAAATTGGCATTCAAATAAGGGGCTATCCTTATATTACTGATCGCTTCCAGCGTCTTTTTGAGCCGCGAGGATTTCGTCATAAACAGGTTTGACGTTGGGAATAAATTCCAATCGTGTCGGAGTAAATTGGGTGGCGGAATGAAAGTAAGATGCCGTTTTCCAATTGTAAATCAATTGAGCAGGTTTCAAAACGATTGTCCCCGATCCATCGGATTTGGCTGAAATCGTTATTTCCCCCAGATCCTTTAAGAGGACGTTTTCGATTTTCCTTTTAAAATAGCCCGAAAGAATAATAATCCTGTTATCGGTTAATCCATAATGAACCCGCGTCCTGTACCGGGCGTCTACAATGAAGCGGCCGAACATCATATATAATCCAACTATAAAAAAAGGGAAGACGGTATGGACATGGAGCAGCCATACCAGCGCGGCGAAAAAGGCGGTCCACAGTATGCTGAAGGGAATAAAAAGAATATCGGATTTTCTGAATTTGATCCCGGTTTGGGGTTGGCCCGCCCAGAGAAGCTCTTCGCCGGGATTCAAATAAGGCGTTAATTCTATTTTGCTGTAATAGTCCAAATCGGTGCCCGCCGGAAATATATTCTATCGGCGATTTTATATTTTACAGTACTCCGACCCGCCAGGCAATAGAAAATCTCATATCTTGAAAGGTCGAATTCGATGTTGTCTGATGTTGTTAGGACCGAGGAAAAACCGAACCCCACTGCTAAAAACCCGTAATCAAAATAGATTGAGGAAGGAGGAAAAGATAATGAAAGTGCTTTTTGGCGGGGTGGTTTTTCCGATGCTCGTATTAGCTTGCAGTATTGACAGCACTGATATTAATGGTAAGATTGCTTTCTATTCAACTCGAGATGGACATCATGAGATATATGTAATTGATCCGGATGGAAGCAACCTGATGCGACTGACATTCGGTGATACTGATAATCTATGTCCTGCATGGTCGCCCGATGGGAAGATAATCGCCTTTCTGTCGAAACGCGACGGTGGAAACAATGAAATCTACATCATGAATGCCGATGGTAGCAACCAGACTCGTTTGACCTACACCGATTTCTCGGAGCACCATCTGTCCTGGTCACCGGATGGAACCCGAATCGCATATATGGCTATCCAAAACGGTAATAGGGACATATTCGTAATGGATACAGATGGGCACAACATTCAGCGTTTAACAAGTGATCCTGCTCTGGATGTTTCGCCGGATTGGTCACCCGATGGAGGGCATATAGCATTTTGCTCCGACCGGGACGGCAACAGGGAAATATATATGATGGATATTGACGGGACCAACCAGCGGCGCCTTACGAACAATACCTCGCTGGATGTGTTTCCGAGATGGTCTCCTGACGGAAGACAGATCGTTTTCCTTTCGCATCGTAACGGCGATAAAGACATATATGTAATGAACGCCAATGGCAGCGGCGAGAAAAGGCTGACGAGCCAGGAAGGGGTGGATGAGGATGGATTCTGGTCGCCTGACGGAAAACAGATCGTGTTTCAGACCAACCGCGATGGCAATTATGAAATATACATCATGCATGCAAATGGGAGCCATCAACGAAGGTTGACAAATCATCCGGCAGGTGAATACTGGCCGAGCTGGTCAAGGAAACCATCCGGATAACGGCTGAGTAGGCCGCCGGTTGTCATAAAACCTTACAATCCGCCGTTTACAGTTTTCGTTATATAGTAATACTTTCGAAAGCCAAGAGATTATTCCGGCTATACAGGGACAGGTTAAGGTCGCAAGTACGCAATTATGTCCTCAAACTGAAATGATCTTTGAATTCAGAATTTCTAAATGCTACAAATATACCAACGAAGCTCGCTGGAAAAAGAAAATTGTAAGATATCAGAAGAAGCGGCAACGCCTATTTCACCAGCGTCATTTTCCTGGTTTCAATATAATCATCCATCCGAAGTTTGTAGAAGTATACGCCGGATGCTATATCATCGGCGCGCCAGATCGCTTGATGATGCCCGGCCGGTTTTAATCCGTTATATAGCGTCTTCACAATTCGGCCGGTTAAATCGTATACCTCGATTGTGACCTGTGACTGCTGCGGCAGTTCGTATTTTATCAAGGTCGAGGCGTTAAACGGATTGGGAAAATTCTGTGAAAGCGAAAATCGTAACGGCAAAACGTCGGACGGATCGATGGCGCTCTGCTGCTGATCGTAATAATACGCGCCCATATCGCAGATCGTGCCATCGGGATCATAGGGTGAATCCGGGTTCCCGGCATCGATACAGGAAGACCGTGTGGTATCGAAAACGGGCCAATTTGCCCAGGTTATCCGGTAGTTACCGGCATCCGGGTCTTCAAATAACGGGTCCAGAAAGATATCGCCGTAGATGTCGCAGGAGTCGCCGTTGGTATTGACCTGGACGAGATCGCCAAAACCGGGCGGGATAGGAATAACATCTCCTCCATTATTAAAAAAATCACAGTAAGTGATTGTGCTACCAGGGCCAAAAATAGCATTACCATAATGCCCTTCAAATATGCAGTTCCTGCATATCATGTGGCTGGTAGGCACAGGCCCAAGACTTATTCCATCCGCAATATGTCCGTCATTTCTCGAAAAAGTGCAGTGATCGAATATTACAGTGTCTAAAGGTGAATATATATATGCAGCACCGCCTGAAACCTCCACTCCATGACAAAAATTTTCGCTGATAACACAATATTCAATAGTGCCGACTCCCCCGCCGTAGATTCCTCCACCTTTGTTGCCTGCCCTATTATGGGATATGGTACAATACGAGATGGTGAAGTTAGCGCCATAAGAGGATTCCAGCCATATACCACCACCGTTATATCCGGTGTTATTCACGATTTCGCTGTGTGCAATTGTCACATGCCCCGAACTTCCACAATATATGGCCGAAACAATCCATTCATTGCTGCGAACATACTGAATTTTAGAGAATGTGATTTGACCGGTTCCAGGCTCACGAAAAGAAATCCCTTTCCAACCAATAACGGTATCGGCGGCAAAGAAACCGATAGAATCGGCTTCCGTTCCGATCGCCTGAAGTTCGCCATTCACAGTCAGCATATAATGTCCCTGGAAATTCACATCCACGTCCGGTTCGATATTTAATGTCGAATCGACGTGAATAGTGATATCTCCCTGTACCAGGTAGGGCGAGCCGGTCGCTGTCCAGGTGCCGGAAACGTAACCGCCGGGGATAATAGTATCTGCCGATAGATCCGAAACAATGCAGGATAAAAGCAAAAATACCGAAATAATGGCGAAAAATATAAACTTTTTCATGACATCCTCCGGTTTAAACAATTCTCAGGATTGAAAATCAAATATCTTTCCATAATAAATATATATAGTTTTTCCAATTTAACAATAGAAAATATATCTCGTTGTCTTCGAATCGGTGAATTGACTAAATTCCTTCAGGCAGGTTTGCGAGAGCGAAAAAACTATAATACTTTGCGTTGCACATCCTTATATTTATTAACAAGTTACATCATATGCGGGGATTTGCTTCGCTTTCAGGGATTTTCATGGAGTTCATATCTAAGAAAAAATGTGCTGCCATGTGGAAGGAGGATTTTTTTCTTGCGCGCGTACCCGGCACATCCTTATTTCAAAGTCAAACATTGATGGGAGTTTGTGCAATGAGCGGAGGAGTTTATGTTTAAAACACAAATTGCGATTTGTTTTATTGTTTTAGCGCTTTTCGCCGGCTGCAGCACCACAGATGGTGATGCCACCGGAAAGGCTGCTAAGGATGGAATCTTAATACACATCACATCCGGCCCTGATAATCCGCATCGGGCCCTGATGGCGCTTCAGATGGCCGCCATAATGTCCGAGGAGAAAGCCGTCGCGGTCTATCTGGATATCGAAGCGGTAAAATTGTTCGTTAAAGGGGCAAACGATATCGAAATGAAGCCGTTCCCGTCGGCCTTTACGCAGCTCACGACTCTTGCCGAGAAAGGTGTCCCTATCATGGCTTGCCCGGGTTGTCTTGCGGTGGCCGGCATATCGCCGGACAGCCTGATGGATGGCGTCAGCGTGGCGGAAAAGGAGAAGTTCTTCAATTTCACTGATGGACGGATCATCACGCTTGACTATTAGGTTATAGCGGCTATTTCTATAAGCCTGACTCGAATCTGCGTGATCGGCCCTGGGATCTTTTGAATTGATCTCTCTCCGGCCGGGATTTGCAGGGTTTCGATTGCGGAGTTCGGTCGTATAATTAGACGATTTACAGGGATCTTGGAAAAATACCGGCCATAACTGCGCTATAATATTCTGTTTTCGCAGATTAATTTAACACATAAAGCTTTTTTTTATTATATTAAATTGCATAATAATGAGTCGGGAGGAGTTTTAATGGCGTTTTTTAAAAGCCTGTTCAACAGAAAACCGCAACCGGGCAAACCTCAACCAATAGATGACGATTTATTCGAGCAAGAGGTTATTACATCAGATACTCCCGCCGCCGTCGATTTCTGGTCGGCCAGCTGTCCTCCCTGTCAGGTTATGGGAGGTTTGTTGAATGAGATCGGTCCGGACTATGCCGGACAGGTAAACATCTTCAAGTTAAACGTCAATCAGAACCCGCAGACGACTATCCAATATCAGGTGAGGGGCATTCCCACGGTCATTCTGTTTCGTGACGGTAGAGAGGTAGACAGGATAGTGGGTCTTATGCCTTTGAATCAGTTAAGAAAAAAACTCGATTGGCTGGCTGGTCTCAGGCAGTAAACGGCCGTAAATAACCGACGTCATTCCTGTCTCCTGTGTCATCTTCCCCAACTTCCTCTCAATATAAAAAATCATACGGATGGTTTTAGCCGGGCCGTCGGCCTCAATTTGAAAAAAATACGCGGGAGTGCTTATATTAATTCCTTATATCCCGCTTTGCGATAATCGATTTCTCCCAGGCCCTGTGCGGCGGCCAGGATGATATGATCAATTTTATCTCCGGACAGACCCAGGAATTCGCAGGCGCGGGAATCGGCGGCAACCTGATCGGTGGAACAGATAACCGAATCGTATTTCCTGACATCATCAAAAGAGCCGCCCTGGGGGCCGGCTCGCATTAGTACGCGGGTGGCATCGACAACGGTAAGGGTCGGCTTGAAATATGCCGCCAGATCGACGATGGCCTGATCGATTTGATCATGCAAACTGTCGCGGATGCCTCCTATGGCCCCGAAGAAGTTCTTCATGGAAGCGGTGCCATACACCAGGCCGTGATGTTTGGCAATGGGCATGTTGATAAAACGGTCGACCTCAAAAACGTATTTGAGGACCGGCCAGGAGTCCATAAACCTGCCGTTAAATTCATCTCGAAGAAAATCGTTGTCGCCTGTGAAAATAAGCTTTCCCCCATTTTTTTCGACGGCGTCTTTGATTCCGGAGCGGGTGAATGTTTTCAGCGGATTGTCAGGGCCGTAATCGGTTACGATCACATCCGAGGCGCCGGCCATTTTACACTGGCGCACCATTTCACCGATAAGAACGGGGTTGGTATTGACTCCCTGTTCCGGAATCCTATCCCATGCGGCATTGGGTTTGAGAAGTACCCTTTCGCCTTTTTTGACAAATCGCCTAATCCCCCCTGTAGCTTCAAGCGCCGAGCCAAGTGCCCGGGCGTGGTCCTCGTTGCGGGCCAGCGCCACTCTGGGGATCAAAGGATCGACTGCGACCTCAAAATCCGGCTTGGGAATCCTGGCCCTACGAAATCCACCTGATTGACAACCATTATTGATCAATACAACATCGCCGGCCATGGCCGCGAATGCCGCCACCTGCCCCGCTTTTGTCAGAAACTCCCGTCTTTTCATGAAGGTGGATTCCTATACACCGCTGAAATAAATGTCTGTCTAAGTTGAGCAACAAGTAAAAAGCGTTGCGCCGCTCTTACAGGTACCCCTTCCTGACGGTTTTGATTTGCGTTGCTTTCTCAAGCAAACCAGAAATACTCTCCCCGGTTGAATTTGGCAGCGAAATCCCTTGCGATTTCAGGGACTTTC
This sequence comes from uncultured bacterium, assembly GCA_965602185.1. Taxonomy (GTDB): domain Bacteria; phylum Zixibacteria; class MSB-5A5; order UBA10806; family UBA10806. The sequence goes on along the minus strand of CBFCYP010000021.1, from coordinate 3,468 downwards.
GTCGCCAGTACCTCCTGTGCCCGGGGATTAGCCACCCAATAGGAGAATGTGCCCACCATGCTCCCAACGAAAAATCCCTCAATCAGTCTTTGATGCTCATCAGGCAGAGTCCGCAAGCCTTGATAGCCTTCCAGAAATGCTCGGTGCAGGTTTTCTTTCATATCAGAGAAGCAGATTCCCAGGTCAAACATGAAGTTCCCAAAGGCACAGAAAGAAAAGTCAATGAGCCTGATTTTGCCATAATGGTAGAGCATATTACCCTTTTGTGTATCGGCATGCATAATCCCGTGGGTTTGCCGATTTTCATCCAGTGAGCGAAGCATCTCGGTCAACAACGCAATAGATGTATCAAACTCCGAATAATCTGAGGGGCTGATCCGCCCATCTTTCAGTGCCGGCTGGATATTCCTCAATGTTCTTTCGAAGTACCCGATATCTCGTCGGGGACGTTTGAAACCTTCCGGAATTTCCCATTGACTTGCATGATTGTGCAGCTTCGCCATGATTTCCCCGATTTGATGCGTAGTCTGCTCTGATTCCAAATCACGATGGTATGGTTGTCCTTCCACCCAGCGCAGGAGCGTGCAATTGACAGGTAAGGCTGCATTCGCCATGGGGATTTGAGTAACCAGTGCTCCCGCCCGGTTTCTAACCGGCTTCTGCAGGACCAAATCGGTATTCTGACTCAAGGCATTTAGCCATAGAAGTTCTGAGTTTAACGAGCCGGAATCGGCCCCGTGTGCTCCCATGGCTTCCGTAATTGGCACATGGATTCGCAATAAATACGTACCCTGACTAGGGCTTTTCACCTTGAAGGTAGCGGTATCGCTGTGCCGGATAAACATCAGGGTGTAACTCTTAATGTTATATTCCGCAACCGCTCGGTTAGCAACATCATCGAAAAGAATTTGCTTTTCCTCCATGCTGACGAATTATATGCTTGATTATTTTAAATAACAAGGAAATAGTTGCTTCTATGGCAGGCTGGGGGTTCATACACGATATCAATAACCAGTCACTTTATCCTGCAACTTTTACTGAAAACTAACCGTAAACCTATTATAATGATACGAAACAGGGGAGTGAGTAAATGTACATTTCAAGAGTGACAGCTATTTTTATTTTCCTTGTATTATGGGATTTCGGCATGGCGTTAGGGCAATTAAATAATTCCGAAGAGATTGATCCGGGAAAAGCGAGCCTCGATACCGTCTGGCAAACGGTGAATGAATACCACTATGATACAACCTTTGGTGGGGTCGATTGGCAGGAGATCCATGATCGATATTACAAGTTGGCAGCCGAGGCTGAAGATGATGAAGCTCTTATTAAGCTCCTGAACCAGATGCTCCTGGAACTAAAGCTGTCTCATTATGCGGTGTTCCGGGTTGAAGAAAAGGCCAGGTCAGGGTCGCCGCTGTTGTCCGGGACGAGCATCGGTATCGACCTGAGGCTTTTTGGTAATGACGCGGTTATCACCTATATCGATCCGGAGTTTCCAGCGGCGCAGGCTGGAATGAAACCGGGTTATATCATTAAGAGTGTAAACGGAATGCCTGTTCAGCAAATATTGAGCGAGGCAGAGGCCAAACATATCTCTCATTTCAGTGAACGCCGAAAGATTAACAACATGTGCGATGAAGTTGTCAGGCATTGTTTCGGGCAACCAGGAGATACAACTGCAATTTCGTATGAAGACGAAACCGGAATCTCCCATGACGTGACGCTTCAAATGAAGCAGAGAGGTGGCGGTATCGAGATCGCGGAGGGATTTCCTACTGTTTATGCAGATTTTAAATTTGAAAAACTAAACGACGATATCGGTTACATCTACTTCAGCGCGGTCCTTCCTCCGGCTGAATCTCTGTTTGTGGAGGCGATGAATTCGATGAATGATATAAGGGGTTTGATCATCGATATTCGCGGAAATCCCGGCGGGATGCATGTGGTAGGGGAGGCGATCGCCTCCAAACTGTTAAGCGAGAGTACCCTTTTTTCCATATTCCGGTATCGGGACAGCACGGTGCAGGTGACCGTCGATCCGGATCCTCCCATATTTGAGGGACCGATAGCGATCCTGATCGATGTTATGAACGGATCGGCCAGCGAACGGTTTTCAGCCTGCATGCAGTCGATCGGGAGGGCGAAAATTATCGGCGAGCGGAGTCCTGGCTCGGTCGGGCCGTCCGATGTGAAAGAGCTTCCCAACGGCGCTACGCTTATGTACCTGGTGGCACAGTCTCTGACGCCTGATGGCATCGTGTTGGAAGGCCGCGGCGTTATTCCGGATATCATGGCGCCGTTAGACAGGACGGCATTGTTGAAAGGCAAAGACACGCAGATCGAACAGGCGATTGCTTACTTGGAAAGCGAGTTGGATTAAAATTGCTCAAGAAAAACAATAGTTATAGCTAGGTCAACAATTCCCTTTTTATTAAATAACCGATGATTGATATGGTCATAGTCTATTAAGAAGCCGATGTTGGCGTACCCTGGTGAAAAACAATTTGCCAGGTATCGCCCACAAGTTTCCAGGTCGAACTCCTTAGAGAATGTTTTGCCTGTTCTCCCTCTCCGCCGGAAAAGACCGCGTGGTATGTAACCAGCGACGTATCGGGCGCAAGAGATATTGTCTTGAAATCGGATATGGAAATTTTAACATTTGATTCTTTGCCGAGCTCCTCGATTATCGATTGTTTATTGTAGACCCGGCCACAACTTCCAAACTGCACGAAATCATCGGCGAGCAGTTTTTTCAATTCCGAGGGGGAATGCCTGATTTCAGGATGCAGCAAATGCTTTTCAAGATCGTAGAGTTGATGTGATACGGAAGCTGCCGAATTCATATTTTTCTCCTGTAATATAATCCTTCTTAAATCGACCGACCTGAAAACTATGATACATGAGGTTTCCGCGCCCTACCTTTATGGCCGGTGATCAAACCGAGCCCGGGGCCGATCTTGCGATATTTTATCGATTTGAATCCGGCATCCTTCAGCGAATGCAAAATGCTATCCCTGGTTTGGCCTTGGGGCCTGACCGACAGATAGCCGTGTAGAAACCGGGTGGGCGACGGTACTTTCGACTTAGATGGCGGAAAACAATCCCGGATTATCATTCCGCCTTCGGGAAGTCTATCGTATGCCATTTTCATCACCCTGGTGTCGATAATACCTATATTCCAGAACATTATTACGTCAAATCCGCGCGGAATATCCTTGTTCATATCGCCGGCCAGGGTTTTGATCCGGCGAGACATGCGCTCGCTGCGAATAATTTTCTCAGCGGCTTCGCAAACATACTTGAATTCAAGGACACAGGCTGTTAAATGCGGATTTTTCCGGGCCAGGGCGATAGATATAACGCCCGACCCGCCGCCGACGTCTAACAGCGATCGATAGTCTGACAGATCCAGATTTTTCGCCAGGATTTCGGCGTTTGGTTTGTATAGATCGTAGAGCGCATAGG
>CBFCYP010000020.1:0-29082 GCA_965602185.1 uncultured bacterium | reverse complement strand
AAATGGCTCTGGCCGGTCGGACCAAACGCTATTCCCGGCGTGGTTGACACTCTGGCCTTTTTTAACAGGTTTATGCAAAAAGACGTAGAATCCTTTCCTTCATCCAATAATATCCTCGGAAACATAAGATAAGAACCGCCCGGCTTCTTGTATTCAAAGACCGATTTGAGATTGTCCAGCCGCTCGCACATCAGGTTCCGCATTGAAAGATAATGCTCCCTGAATTTTGCAACGCAAACCTGAGATCCCTGCAGAGCTCCGAGTGCGGCATATTGAGAAACAACGGGGGCGCAGATTGCAAAGGGGATGTGTGATTTCGTTATTTGCGGAATTAATTTTTCATCCGCATGCAGATAACCGATACGCCAACCTGTCATGGCGTATGTTTTGGTGAATGTGTAGCAGCTGATTACGTTTTTCTTCATTTCGGGAATTGAGGCTATGCTAAAATGCCTGTGATCGTCAAAGGTAAAATATTCGTAAGCTTCGTCGGTTATGACCATTAAATTATTATCCAGGGCGATTTCCGCTATTTGACGTAATTCGTTTTCGCTGAACACGGTTCCGGTCGGATTGCTGGGAGAACAATAAAGAATAGCCTTGGTTCTGGGGGTAACCGCTTTTTTGATGCCCTCGATATCTAAGGCAAATCCATCATCTTCATTGGTGGGTACCAGAACCGGTTTGCCCGAGGCGATGTTAACGATACGGATATGGGTGGAGTACGTCGGCGATGGCAGAATAACTTCATCGCCGGGATCGATTACAGCCATTACGGCGGCGGATAAACCTTCGATGGCGCCCACGGTTACAAGTATCTGGGAGGTATTGGATTCAAACTTGTTATCTATTTTGAGCTTCCTGACAATCTCCTCGCGTAATTTCAACAAGCCGGCGTTCTCGGAATATCCTCCGACCGACCCATCCCTTATGGCGACGATCGCCGCCTCTTTTATATGCTCCGGTGTATCGGAGGTCGGCTTCGCCCACGATAAAAAGGCGACGTCGTCAACCTCCTTGGATAATCTCGTCATTTCATGAATGGCCGATTTTCCTATCTGGCCGACTCTATTTGATACTCTCCAATCATCTTTCATTTTATCATTTTCTCCCTTCCGGAATAACCGCTTAATTCTAATAAATTGGCGGACATTTCAGCGTTTTAAAACGACATCTCCAGGAAAATCCAAAATGCATCCCGTTGCCAGATCAATTGATGTTGTCGTTAGACAATAAAAAAACTCTCAGGATTGTTTACAACTATTATTTTCTATTTTACCATCCAAAGAAATCCAATCGAAAAATTCTTTAAAGATAGACAGTTTATCCGAAATATTATTCTTTTTACCCGGCTTGAATATTAAAATCGATCTCCAGGTTTATTGTTTTCCTTTTTGAATAAAACTATTTAATATTTTGAATGACGAAATCTTGTCACCTCCGGGAATATTTCGCATATTAGAATCACTGATGAAACCGTTCGACGAATTGACAAGACTGGGAAAAGTCCGACGATTCAGGCGATTGGCGGAAGAGGCGCTGGATACTTACGGCTTAATTGACGCACGTTTTAAATGTGTCACGCTTGCCGGGAACGCCGTCTTTCGTGTTTTTGCCCCCAGTTCCAAACTTGATAGGTTGGAAAATGAGCCGTTTGTGAAAGATCAGTATCTCTTACGGATTCACGATCGCCGGGAACAGGCCACCGACGCCATTAGATTGGAGATGGAATGGCTTACCGCTATTCGCAGGGATAGCGGTTTGCCTGTGCCGGAACCAGTTTTTACTCCGGACGGGAAGCTACTGATTAAGGTCTCTATTCCCGGGATACCTGAAAAACGTGATGTCACGCTCCTTCGCTGGATTAAGGGACGATTTATGCGGAGAAACATTCGCCCTCACCACTTCAGGGCCCAGGGAAGATTGATGGCGCAGCTGCACAATCACGCCGAACGTTGGCGTCCCCCAACGGGTCTAACCAAGCGTCGTTTCGACTCGGATGGATTATTCAAAGATGATGTCGGGGCCGGTCTTCCGAATAGCGAGGCATGGGCCCTGCTTCCGCGTAATTATTTGAATCCCTTTGAGATCGTGGCCCAGAAGACTACGCAGGTTATGAAAAAGCTGGGAAAGGGTTCCGATGTTTACGGCTTGATTCATGGCGATTGCGGGGTTGACGCCAACGTGCTGTTTCATAAGGGTGAGGCTCGCGCCATTGATTTCGACGGTTCCGGATTTGGTTATTATGCATACGATCTCAGCCTCGCCCTGGAACATTGCTGGGATGACAAGGAATATCCTCGGTACCGGGACGCGTTACTGGGCGGTTATACCGAATTCCGCCCCCGGATGGATAACCAATTAAAGCATATGGATCTTTTTCTGGCGGCCTTCTATGTATATATGAGTCTCTGGACTGCTGCCGTGGATAAGGTATATCCGAATTCCCCGAACGGACCCTACAGAAGGAAAAGATGGCTCGAGCGGGGATTAAAGTACATAATGCAGCATTTTAAAGATTACTGGACTATTTTACAAATCAGTTAATCCATATTATTTTGATTTTATCTTTACTCTTATAAAATCTGCCTTTTTACGATATTCGGGGTATTTACTTGCATTACGGCATTTGCCAGCCAACACCGCATATCACCATTGCATTTATAATGCCGTTTATTTAAAGTTATTAGCGGTTCGGTGTTATTCCCGCGGCTATTCCTTTTCAAGCGTCTGAAGCATTTCCCGTGCATTATTGTTTTCAGGGTTTAGCTCCAGGGATTTATTATAATTTAAAATCGCATTTTCGATATCGCCGCTTTTCATAAGAGCTTCGGCATAGCTGTCATAGACATTGAATGATTCGGGAAAAACTTCTACGTTTAACCTGAATACTTCAACCGCATCGGCGAATTTTTCCATGCTTAAAAGATTGTAACCGATTGAATTAATCGACGCCTCCTCGACATAAATATCGCCGCCTTCATTTCGAAGCTTTCTGATTAGCGCGAGCGTAGCTGAAAGCGAATCGATTCCTGAATTTTTTATTAATTCGGAAGCCGGGTTTTTATGTTGAAGAAAGAACATCCTGACATGAGTTCTGTGCTGCGGCCGGATCCAATCATCGCCGCCGTCCTTGTATGCCTGCATTTCTTTGACAAATGCAAAATCATTATCCAGGGAAAACTGCTGTTGGATTTCGACCAGGTCTTTGCCTGTGGTCTCCTCTTCAGTAACGCCGTCCCAGAGTTCCCGTATATAATTAAGGTGTGTAAAGGCACGTTCCCTCGACCATAAATCCGTACAATTAATACCGCATAAAACGTTGTCGACGGCGTTTTCTCCTTCGAGCATTTCCTCCAGAATCCGAATCCAGCGGGGCACATCCAATCTTTTGAATTCAGATTGGGGATATGGTGCCAGATGTTGCGAATGTAAAATAAAACCGGGTATAATGGCCAATTTCTTTTCCGGAATTATAATTACGGTCATGCCGTCATAACCGGCTTTGCCGAACCAGATCAGGTCAAGCGTGATCTCGTCGAGATTCAATTTTTTTCTATCCTCGTAAATTTCAGTCGGGAGCACCAGGGAGAAACCCTGCCCTAGTTCATCGGCTCTCTGTTTGCAGGTATTAATCCAGCGTTGCTCGATCATCGCTCGTTCGGATCCCGGTTCATGATTTGGCAAACGTTCGCGGGCAACGTTTTCTTTCCATCTCCACATTTCTATCAACTTTTCTATTTCCCTATTTACGTCTTCCTCTCTTCCCTTGTATCTATCCCGGATGGCCTTATGTCCCACAATGGGAATACCCCTGTATGCGGCATTACCGCCGAACATATCCAGCCGGTCTACCATATTTATCAAATAGAGAAAATCGTCTCGCTTTAACATCCGGTTTATGCTCTTTTTGAATTTTGCAGCAGTAATTTCGGACCAGAAACTATTGAGAACCACCAGCCCTTTATCCGATGCGATGACTACCTGTTCATCACCGCCCTCAACGTTTTCTATGGCAAATATTTTTTCGGTTATCTCCCTTACGCGAAAATCCTGCGCGTTTGCATACCCGAAAGAAATAATACATAATAAAAAAATATAAGCCTTCAATGAAATCAGTCCGCTTCTCATAATAGACTACTCCTCTTTCTCATCAATTTATCGACACCTGCCATAATTACGATATGAATATATAAGAAGTTGCGTGTCATACAGGCATTTATGGTAGATCTCAAAGAATGAAGATTTTAAAGTACATTGAATTGATTTGCCTACCCAAACTCGGCCAACTCCGACAAATAACTGGTTGGAATAGTCTTTTTGGTTTTTATAAGTGACTGTGAGAGAATATATTGGCGTGGGGCGGATTTAAACCTCTCACCCTTGGCGGGAGTTATCAGCCTTTTCAATAGTCCAAACAGCAGAAAGCGTCAGACACTAACCTATAGTAATAGCAAAAACTTACGGGAATCTCAGCATCTGGTGCTTGCCTGCCGTAGGCATGGTTTTCCCTTATTTTCTACTGTTTTGGCTGATTCTGTTAGAAAAATGTTGGAAAGAATTCAATTTTATAATAGATATACGAAGCCATTATAATGCTGCTTGGAATTGAGCGTTAAACACTTTGAGCCAATGTTTCGCTCTCATTTATATGGCGTATGGAGAAAAATTCACAAGTATAGTGCTACCATGCTATAATGCTGATTATCTTTGGCTTGATTTTTATTAACGTCAACGATTCTGCAGAATATTTGCTCGAATAAAATTTGTTATTGTTATCCTGGGTTGATATTTATATGTTGGTGTATTGACGATGTGACAGCCGATTCAAAAGATCCGCAGGAACTCGTCGCGTTGCTGAGCAATCCGGATGGAGAAACACGCGCCGCTGCGGCCGCCGAATTGCGACAGCTGATTGCCGCAAGTCCCGATGCAAGGACCAACGATCATGGCGAGGAGTACTGGAAGAAGTATTTTGATTCCATTCCGACAGGCATGAAATATTCGGATTTTATCAAATTACTGCCAGACTCCGCCCACTGCATAATGGTGAATTATTCGGGTCGTAGCGGCGCAGCGTTATGGCGCTTAGACCATTACTGGCTCGCTCATATCTACTACAAGAATCGGGACATAGTGTTTAAATCCCCACAACTAAGTCAAAAGGCGATGGAAGTATGGATTAAACCGCCGGAGGATTTCACCGGCACCTGGGTGACATGGCATGTCAATGGGCAGAAAAGTAATGAATCTGATTACAAAGACGGCAAGCGTCATGGTTCATTCACTGCCTTCCATGATAACGGGCAAAAGGCTTATCAACATCATCACAATGGCCCGGCCACTGGATGGCACCGTGACTGCAGCAATGCATACATAGGAATAAACAAGGACGGGAAACCGGAGGGGACATGGATATTTTGGAACGAAGACGGAAGTGTTGACACAATAGAATATAAAAATGGAGTATACGTACCATAGTGGTAAATACGATTATTGGAGAATCGTCTTATGAATAAAAAAATAATTTTCATTATGGGCTGTACGCTATTTCTTCTTACTTTTGCCTTATTGGCTGTGGGGTGCCAGAAGGACGATTCTAAATCACCGGCCCTGGTCTGGCGGGACGCTGAAACCAGCGATGTCATATTCACCTCCGACGATATAATCTCATTTGACTGGGACAAGCAGGTGTTCCATCTGACAGATGATGCAGTCGTTGCTTTCTGCGGTGATACGCTTCTTTGCCCCAGCCCAAGCATGTTCGTAGAGGATGAGGATGGACCGATTTATGAGACATGCTGGTATAGCCCAATTTCCTCAGCTCGTTGTAGTGACGACCCGGTATATAAACGATTGGATCACATTTATTTAATTAGACTGCCGACTACTGTTCCTTACATTTCGATCGAAAAAGGAAGACCGGGATGGAAAAATAACGCGGAGAAAGTAAACGATCCGCGATTTGACCCCCGACTGAAAGCAGGATTGGATAAAGCTGGAGTAATAAGTTCTATTAACCTCGATAGTATATATGTCGAGTTGATAAGCCTGTCAACCGGCAGCAGGCCGAAAGAAGTCGGCGAGGATTTGAAGATATGGGTTACGTATTATGGCAGGACGATACCTTACCTTAGGGTCGGTAGAAAGGTTTGGGGGCGTATCTTCTTCAGGGGAGGCGAGAAAATACGGGAACAGGTGGATTATCTCGCTCTTGATATCAATTTAGTTGTAAATAATGGTAAATTTCGATCAAAGACCAGAGTCGACAATATATCTGCTGATGTTATTGATGATGGTGTCTACGCTTACGAGTTTTCCCCCTGGCAACCAGCGGAGGATTGGGACAAATACCCGGAGACCGGTTCAGGTCTGATTTCTATGACTATCCTTTTCAAGAAAGATGGGAAGAACGTCTATAAATTGGAGATTCCGGAGACTCGTGTTTCAATTGAGGGCAGAATCAAATCCGAATAAAGAATGCATTTAGTAAAAATAGCTTCAACAACCGGTCCATAAAAATATAACCGGGGGCGGATTTGTCGAAGATCCCGCAGCGAAGCGCGGGAAACCGGCGATCAAATGCGGGAGTTATGAGGCTTTGCATCTCAAAATCTATACGCCGCCCGCCAGACTAACGAATTTGTTCCATATTATTACGGCATTCCTCTTCGCGATTTAGCTTTTTATTGCGCCTCGCTCGATCGTATCCCCTCGCCTAAAAATTTTATCTGTTATTAATATTCATTATTATCTCAATCCCAATTCGCCGCCAGCCTGCTCTCAAAGTTGGGCGAGTCGGCGCGTTCGGGAACATATGAAATCTGACGCGGGCTCCAGTTGCCGTGGTATTTAAATATGATATTGCCCCTGTCGCCGGTAACGTGCCTTTCCAATTGGTCATCGAGCGTTTCAAATATTTTGGTGGTCAACGGGTGAGGGAAATATCCCGCCCAATCGCTGATATTCTGATTATACCAGGCCCGGCTTCCCGCGGGTATAACCACATGCCGGGGATTCAGACGTTCCAGGTATTCGAGGCTAGTGCCGTGCTTGCTGCCATGATGCGAGACCCGGAGAACATTGCATTTTAATTGATCGGCGGTATCTTCCCTTTCGGAAAGCCCCAGGGCGTCATCGATAAAATTTATCCCCTGTTTGCGCGGGAACTCCTCGGTCGATTTTCCCCAGGATGCGAATTGCGCGTCCCCGGCTATGATGGCGTAAGAGTTCCTGAACTTTATTCGCAGCACTATCGACGCATTATTCCTGTTTATACCGTAGGTATCGAACCTGTTTCGAAGATCTATCGATGGCGCCAGGATAGTAATGCGAGTATCGCCGAATTCGAATTCCGAACCAGATGAAACGCGCGTAAAGGTAATAAAGTCATTATCTCTGATATTCGCCAGCGCCTGGTTATACCTGGTGGCGGTGGTCCAGAACCCGCAATCCCAGTAATTCAGAATTCTATTGTTTTGACGAATTTGATCGTCGGAAAATTCGTCAAGAAATCTGTTCAGCCCGCCGTAGTGGTCGTCATGGGGATGAGAAACGCATACGAAATCGATAACATAATCGAGATTGGGATCGCCGTTACGTCGGACATTAATCAGCGCCCTCATATAATCTCTCGGCAAAGCGCGGTCCGCGCCCACTTTCGCGCCGAAATCTATTGCCCCGAAATGCGCCTGTTGACTTCCATCATCCGGAAATTCAATAATTGTGGCGTCGCCGTGGTTTACATTTATGAAATGCAGTTTCAGTTCATTATTATTTCTCATCTTTACTCACCTCCTCCTCGCCCAGGAGCTGCCTGTAAATCGATGCCGACATCTCTCTCGCCGGCGCCGTAAAATCGAGCCATTTCGATGAAGCCAAGGTCAAAAACTTCTCGACTTTCGGCAGTCCTCTGGATTCCTTTAGTTCGCTCCATATTTTATCGAATTTGCCCAGGTCGGATTCTTCGATAAATTGAAGAAAAACCATTCCCTCGTTTAATGACCTCCTGGAAATGTCTTTTGATAACGTTTCGGCTTCTTTTCTTATGTTCTGCTGTGATACAGCGTTGAGTAATTTATCATATTGTATTGTCCCCTCGATTTCGAAAGCGTCATCATCAGTCCACCAATCAACATTATCCTGGGTAACCTGAGTTATTGATTCTGGATTCTCCCTATATTCAGAAGGCACTCCCTCCTTAGATTCTTGAGAAATGGTAACGCTGACCCATTTCTGCTCCTTTTTTTGTGATTCACCAAGATCAACTAATCTGCTGATAAACCATCTTAAAATTTTCACTGTCACCATAGAGATCTCCTCCGGTTTAAGTTTTAAAATATCAAGATAATCTATTTTATGCTATAAGCTTATCAGAGATGCCAATTAAATTATTGGTAGCGGGGGCAGGATTTGAACCTGCGACCTTCGGGTTATGAGCCCGACGAGCTACCAGACTGCTCCACCCCGCGCCGTATTCTTTTTTCAATCAGGGTGGTTAAGAGCCCGACGAGCTACTCCCCGACAATAAATGTCGGGGACTCCACCCCGCGCCGCAATCATCAAATATATTCGCCTGAATCGCAATGTCAAGGGCAATCCTGTAAATATATATATCGGTCTTTTTTATTTCTTATATCCTGAGGTATTATGAGCGTTCTCACACAATTCAAAAAAAACAACCGATTTAAGAAATAATAGGAATCAAAATATAAGGTTCTGCGTAATAAATAATGAAATTTTTCTCTTTTCTCTCCTGAGTTACCCTCGGACCCTGACCGGGGGTTTCTCTTTTTTATCGGGTTATTCAGGCGATAATTTTTGAAGCTATCTATTGGGCCCAATTCGGCATCGAGGCGTCATATCCCCAGGCCGGAAGTACGATATAATAGACAAAGCAGGCTACTATTATGGCGATAATTAGATTTAGTATCAAGCCAACCCTCACCATATCCCCCATCCTGACTTTACCCGATGAGAAAATTATGGCGTTAGGTGGAGTTGCCACCGGCAGCATGAACGCCATTGACGCCGATATGGTGGCGGGGATCATCAAAAGGAGCGGGTTGAAACCCAGAGCCAGGGCGGTTCCTCTCATTATGGGCAAAAGAGCCGCGGTAGTGGCGGTGTTGGAAGTTAATTCGGTCAAAAAGGTCAACAGCAGGCATATCATGAAGACGATAACCAGGGGATGGAAGACAAGGTAAGGTTTGAGGGCGAGCCCGATTATCTTATCCAGACCCGAAATCGTAAATCCCCCGGCTATGGCGAAGCCGCCGCCAAAAAGAAGCAGTATACCCCAGGGAAGCTTCAGCGCCGTGGGCCAATCCATGAGAAACCGCCCCCGATGTTTTCGTCCTGCTGGGATGACAAACAGAATTATTGCCATAAATACCGCCACCGTGGCATCATGGATAAGATCAGGAAATGGAAGCAGCCTCGACCAGCCGGGAATCGTGAATATTCCCGTAACAATATCGCCCCTGAATATCCATAAAAAAGCCGTTAACGCGAATATGATTAATATTCTTTTTTCCGCAGAATCCATGGGACCAAGCTTTTTCAACTCTTCTTTAATAACCTGCCTGCCGGCCTCCACCTTTTGTTTCTTTAATCCCAATACCTTAATTAAGGCTAACCACACCAGCGGAATCAGTATGACGGTCAGGGGTAGAAATACCTTAATCCAACTGAAAAAGCTGATCTCGGGAGCATCGGTAAAACCTCGTTCAAACTGACCCAGAAACTCGATATTCGGCGGCGTCCCGATAGGTGTGGCAATCCCTCCAACGGAGGCACCGTAAGCGATACCCAACATGAGGACAACGGCAAATTTTGTTTCTTTTCCGGTAAGTTTGATCGTCTCCGATATTACCGCCAATCCTATGGGAAGCATCATCATGGTGGTGGCGGTGTTGGAAATCCACATCGACATAAACGCTGTCCCGCACATAAATCCCATGACTATTCGTGCGGGAGAAGTGCCAAGAAAAGATGTTATTGTGAGGGCGATTCTCCGATGCAATCCCCATTTTTCTATTGCAAGGGCGATCATAAACCCGCCCATGAATAGATAAATGTTGTTGTTGGCGTAATATTTGACAATAGTCCCTGAGGTCGCCACCCCCAGAAGCGGGAAGAGGACTATGGGCAATATGGACGTTACCGGAATCGGCAGGCAAAGCGACACCCAGAAACAGGCCATGAGCAAAACAACGCCCGCCGTGGCGGAGGCCTGGGGCGATATATCAAATCCGGGGATATTGAATACGAATATTACAAAAAGAGCCAAGCCTGAAACCAGGCCGATTATTTTGCCTCTGGTAAATCTATTATTGGACTCATTATTGATTGCCACCATATGGCATATTTATAACAGGATACGCTGGCTGTAAACAGTATAAATTGACAATAAAAAAACGGCGCCGGAGCGCCGTAGCTTTTCAAGGAGGTCTTTTAAAATTATTCAATATTGATAGGAAATGTAATCCCGGCCAGAATCTGCAATCCCTTGTTTTTATAATGTTCATCAGCGAAACTAATAATTTTAGTGGCACCGCCGCCCTCCAATTCCGCGATGCCATGAACCCTCATCCTGTTCGAGCTATAAGTATATCTTCCCTGAACAAATATCTTTCTGTTCCCGAAATGATAATCTATACCGGTTCCCGCGGCGAAACCGAGATCGAGTCCCGACGTTATGCCCTGAATCCCGCCGGAATACGTTTCCCCGTCAATCTCGGCTTCTATGCTTGAAGTCAACAGCATTCCAAACGACGGCCCGAATATGAAATAAGGCCGAACGTTGTTTCCAAACGATGTTTTTAAAAGTATCGGCAGCTCAAAAAAGCCCGATTTCAACCTGACATTCGGACCGGGATCGGGAAAATCGATCACGCCCCCCTTCTGAAGAAACAATCCTTCGATATGAAGGGTGAAATTCTCGCTGAAGTCAAAATCATACATACCCCCGAACCCAAAGACCGTTCTGCTCGTGGCATGCATGGACAGATCAAGATCTGAAAAATTCAACCCGCCCGTAAAACCGAGATTATGCTGGGCGAAAGCGGGAATCGACAACAGCAAAAACATGGAAAGAGTAAAAAATGACCGTCCTCGACAATCCATAACTTCTCCCCTTTCAATCAATTAGCGTTTACAAGCCTCCCGGTGCTGTTATCATAAAGGTGAATTTCCGGATAACCTTTATAGTATATCGAACCTGTGCTGTTTATAGTGGCGTGCAAAAACAGGTTAGCTTTAATGTAGGCATCTCCGAGGCTGTTGGCGCTCACAAAAGTGGTATCCGTCTCAAGATCAAAGGCTCTGAGAGATCCCACCGATGATACGGCGGCGTTGTGTCTGGAAGCGGCGCCGGATAACTCTATGGTTCCTACGCTATTATTGACGGAATAAACCTCATCGGCATTTAATTCTATATTTATATTCCCCACGCTGTTCATTTCGAAAAGCAAGTAATCGACCTCAAATGTGCCGCTTCCCTCGACTGTACCGACGCTGTTCACTATCACCGCCTCCAGGTCGGTAACGGAAAGATTCAATTCCATTGTGAAATCGGATAAAGAAACGCCTTCATATGATGAAATGTACAACACACCGTCGTAAACAGAGGTTGAGATATACTCAATAATGTTATCGTCGGCGGTAACGACCACCTCCTGATTCGCGTCCCGGGTTACCTCCACGAATGCCACCGTGTTTACCACTATGGAATTGAATTGCGACAGCGGGCGCGTTTCCGAAACCAGGTCACCGGAACCGTGAATGTCTCGCGGGATGGAGGTAACGTTTTGATTATCCGAACAGGCCGCGAAAATCGCCATTATTCCTGTTAGCACGATAATAATCCTGTAATACATAACCAGATCCTTTCCGTCTCTCTCCAAAAATTCTCCAGGTAGCTTGAATTACTAAAAAACAATTCACAGATGCCGGCCTGGATAGGAACAGCTATAAATACGGAAAATGGAAAAAGAGGTTGCGTGTTTAAAATGAGGGGATTTTGGGGAAAATATTATCTTTAAATAGAAATCTTTGCTAATATGCGTCTTTTTCCAGAGCCGCAACTGCCTATCTCTCTTCCAGCTTCCAGAGTTTATTGCTGATGAGGAAGTAAGGGGGACAGGCGCCTTGATGTTCCGGATACTCCTCCTCTGATAAAATCGCTATCGCCTCCAAATAGCTCAGGATTGAACCCATGAAAATACAGGGAGAGCCATAATCGTACTCGTAGGCATAATACCTACCGATGGCGAGGGTATCGTTTATGACTTCCGTGATCTGCCCATCAACAGCGAAGTTAGCGAACATCAGCGGATTAACAGGATCGGAAAACTCGAATAAACGACACCTGAAATTTACCCCGTCATAACTATGGTTTATTCCCAGCGTGTCGCCCCACAAAAATGAGCTCACAGTTTCATACTGATAGTTAACCGCGGCCAGGCGGATATCAGAAGGATCGGAAATGTCGAAAACAGAAAGTAAGTTATGATCAAATCCCAGAACCACAAGATAACCCGGCCGGAAAAATATCTGGTTTACGATAAAATCCTCCAGCCGGTAGAGTTCATAGAAGGAACTGTCGGGATGAAATGAGCAGATCTCCAATGCCCTGAATCCGGGACCGTACGACGCGACAGCAAGTATGGAATCCTGCCAATCGAAAACACTCAAACCGCGGTCAAAATCCAGGTGAAGCCTGAGGTGAGGATCAAAGACATCTATAATGTAATATGCGTAAATACCGCCATCGTAAGCTGAAAACCACAATGTGTCCCTCTGGAACCTGAACCATCTCGGCTCTTGCGGAAATTCCATCAAAAACTCTTCGGTAACTCCGTTTTCGTCGTAGCTGTAGACCCGGTATTCGCCATCGTGATTTAAGGTAACAATCCGGTCAGATTGAAATCTCACGGCCTTGCCCTCGACCTCACCTATTTCAGTTAGAATATAGGGAGTGCGAGATAGCACATAATCGTCCGGTTTCACTTCGTCAACCGACAGAGTATAGTGATTATTTTTGCGAAAAATCGCCTGGAGACGATAAGCATAATGAGGAAGAAGAGCTTTTCCCCCGTTATCGGTAACGACACAATAATAATCCCAATCGATTCCCCCCTGGATTATTACTCCTTCAAGAGGATATCCCTGATTGTCGTATACAGTAACATAGAAGCCTGACCCGTCCGGCGAGGACGATTTTTCGTCGCAAGAAAGACTTAATAAAACGATAACAATCAAAGTTAAATTCAAGATATGTTTAATACCCGGCATTTTACCACCCTCCGAAAATTATTATCGTGGCTCAATAATACCGCTCCCGATGATTATATACAAATGAAAATATGAAATATTCCTGATTTTTCAAATACATAATATTCGTGCGGGGTCGGGAACCCATTCCCGACGTAATAAATCCGGCAGGAAGGGGTTCCTGCCGGCGCTGGGAATCATTATATGGCGGTAGACGAGTAGTCGGTCGGTTAATCCGGCAGCGGCCTCAGCAGCAGCAGGACTGCGAGCTGTCGCTCTCGCCCTCGCCGCAGCCGCAGTCGGGTTCGGTGCCGCGAAGCCTTCCCGCGATGACGGCATACGCGCATCCCACACCCGATTTCACATAGATTGCTTCTTCGGGGCAGTTACCGGCGCAGGCGCCGCATTCCATGCAGGAATCGACATCGGTTATTTTAGCCATGCGCTCTTCGATAACAAAAACAGCATGCGGGCAAACGATGGCGCACATGCCACAGCCGTTGCATTTTTCGACGTCGAGCCTTAAGGTGGAAACGTTGAGAAGGTATTTCAAGGCAGGCATCTTAATCTCCTACACGAAAAGCCCTGTTACCCAGAGGCCTATTCCGATTACGGCGAATGCTATCTGAACCGGCATGGCGATCCTCATCTCTTTAATGACCCCCGACAGCGATGTATACGTAGAGACGCCGGTATAGTTCATGAATATAAAGCTGGTAATTGCCGGTATGATAAACAGCCAGGACACTATACCAAAATAGCTGTTTATGATATGGTTATTATACAAAAACCAGCCGGCTATTATGGCGGTCAACGCCCCGATCCAACCGCCCTTCGCCGAAAAAGATCGTCCCGGTATATACGGCAGCAACAGTTGAGGTAAAATCATCCCCGCAAAATACGCGATAAACAGCATAATGATACTTGGCAATCCATATTTGACGATCCTGTCGAGCGAATAAATACCCGGCCCGAACCCGGATAAGAGCAGAAAGGCGGCCGAGGTGAAAAACAGGTATTTAAAATTTTGCACGATATCGTTGGGAATCAATACCGCCCGCTCCCGCATATTGAATGTCACCCGCCGCATTTCCGGAGTCGCCTTATTACCCGCTTTCAAGAACGCCGGTATATCCCTGGCTTTTACCGGTCCGTATCTAACCTTAAATCCGCTGCGCTCTTTAACCTCATGCGCGCTCACCCCCGGCGCTCCCAGCTGGGGAAGTATCAGCTTTTTCTTTGCGACAACCTTATCCAAACCTGTCGCCTCGATTCGTTTGACGATCTCGTCGGTCCCGAACGTTCCCTTCCCCGCCGCGCACCAGACGTTGATGCCCTTAGTATCGAGCGCCATTATCCAACCGTCGATACCGCCCAGTTCAGAACGCAGTTTATCGAAGCTCATCTTATAATTGGCGGTAACGAATACCGGGGATTCGGAATCCGGATTTCCTACGGCATATAATCCGGGGGTCACCCTGAATTTCATTCGCCAACCGCTCCATCTCGCCCTGTATATTCCCAACCTGTCCGATAATAGCAATTCGGTTCTTACAACCGGTATTTCTCCCGCCGGGGTGGAAATGTATCTTTCAATCCAGGGCTTATCCGCTATCTTTGCCCGTACCTGATCATCTTTTTTCCGAGGGTAGCATTCGCAACTCTGGCAGCAGGGTTGTTCGGTTATTTTTTTATTGTCGCTCATGTTGCCCTCGATATTATCTCTGTCTTTTTCTTATCCCGTAAAGTATTATGTTAATTCGAATATAATATTCAATATCTTCCTGTCAATTTAAATAGAGAACCGATGCCTCTTATAAAAGTTTTAATCCAAATATATATATAAGGATATAATACACGCCTACGAGCAGGAATATCACCCCCGTAACCCTGCGCGCCCAGAATTCGAACTGCGTCAGACGGTTAAAGGCGGCTCCCACGAAACGGGCCCCGAAGGCTATCAGGATCGAAAAACCTACGACCGGCAATGCCGTTCCCAAACCGTAGACACCGGGCATAAGCACCGCGGATTGATGGTCTATCGCCAGCGGAATCAGGCTCCCGAAATAAAGAGCCGCGGAAATCGGGCAAAACGACAACGCGAATAAAATACCCAGGAGACCCGCTCCCAGAAGACCTGATTTTTCAACCCTTTTCTGCAAGCCATCGCTGACTCCGATGCCCGGTATTTTAAAACAAAATGCTCCCAGAAGAAAAAGGCCGGCCAGTATGAGAACCGGTCCCAGGATCTTATTCATATATTTCTGAAGGAACATCGCCACATCCGGAACCGCCAGCAGGCTCGATACTATTATGGCTGCCAGGCCGATATAGGAAACCATGCGGCCCAATGTGTAAATAAGCCCGGAGGTCAGCGCCAGCGAGGGCCGGGTAACTCGTTTGCCGATAAAAGTCACCGCGGCGATATTGGTGGCCATGGGGCAGGGAGAGATTGAGGTGAGAACGCCCAGCCAGAAGGATGAGCCCAGGGCGATCCAGATCGACTCCATCAATCGGCTTCCTTATCCAGAAAAGCCCGGGTTTCTTCCTGCACGTATTTTAGAAATTTGTCTTTATCGCCGACCAGCTCCCAGATTTTATCAAGATTTTTCCATTCAACCTCGGAACCGTCTTTAACGCGCGACAGCACCAGAGCCTTGGTGTAAAGACTGTAATCTTTAATATAATGCTCGTTCTCTTTTTCGTCGTAATTAACCGTGCGCCAGATTAATGTGCTGTCCTCTAATTCTCTCTGGAATACCGTTATCAAAGCCTCTTCCGAATAGGCCTCCAGCTTCCGGCAGGTCATGCAGCGCCTGTTGCCATGCAAATAAGAGGCGACAACCTTCTCGGAAGATACTTCCTGATTTTCACTGGCGACGCTGTCTGTTGCCTGGACATCGTCCGCCGGTTGGAGCTCGGTATCCTGAGCAAAAGAGACGGTCGAGAAACCTATCACCAGGATCATCGATGTCAAATAAGAGATAGATTTTTTCATAATTCACTCCAAGGTTGCATCATTAAACCAAACATCAAGCCAGCATCTCTTTCAGATCATCGGGCGAGGGAACCTTGCCGCTTATTTTAACCACCTCGTCCACCACCAGAGCCGGGGTCATCAGAACGCCATAAGAGGTAATCTGCCTGATATCGGTTACCTTCTCGATCTGACAATCCAGTCCCATCTGCCGCGCGACCATCTCCGTCAATCGGTAAAGATCGTTGCATTTGGGGCATCCCGGTCCCAGAATTTTAACTATTTTCATATCAAATCCTCCTGTTAAAAAGAGCCGTAGATCAATCCCGATATGGTAGCCATAATTATCACCAGCATCACAAAAACAATCGTCTTTTTTGTGCCCATAACCGAGCGTATGACCAGCATGTTGGGCAGCGACAGCGCGGGACCCGCCAGAAGCAGGGCCAAAGCCGGCCCCTTGCCCATGCCGCTTCCCATCAAACCCTGCAAAATCGGCACCTCGGTTAAGGTCGCGAAATACATGAAAGCGCCGGCGACAGAGGCAAACAGGTTGGCGCCCAACGAGTTTCCGCCGACAGAATCGCTTATCCAGTGTGACGGTATCAATCCTTCGTGGCCGGGCCGCCCCAGGAGCAAACCCGCTACGAGCACTCCGCCAAACAAAAGCGGCATAATTTGTTTGGCGAATCCCCAGGTTTCGGCAAACCAGTCTCCCGCCTCGTCCTTACGACGCGCCGTGATGATCGATAAACCCAGTACCGCCGCCGAAAACGGCAAAAGCGGCCATCGCGGAAAAATAATGGCCAAGATAGCGGTTATTACGCCTGTAGCTAAAACCTGCCAGCGATTCAGGTTCAGCCAGGCGACCATAACAATTCCGAAAAACGCCGCAAAAAGGCCTGTAATAATCCATTTGTTTTCATAGACAAAATTCCAGATCCCGGTCGTCTGCTCCGGTTTTCCCCAGTTGGCGAAGACCAGGATACCGATCATTACGGCGAAATAGACAACGTTTTGCGACAGGGGACGGTTTACATCGGATTCCGGTGATACCAGCTCCGTTCGTTTTTTTTCGCTTTCATCTTTAATGAAAAACAGGTGCATTAATAGCCCGATGACGATACTGAAAAGCACCGCGCCCACGGCGCGAGCTATCCCCAGCTCCATACCCAGAATCCGCATGGTTAATATGATCGCCAGTACGTTGATGGCGGGGCCGGCATAGAGAAACGCCGTCGCCGGACCGATACCGGCGCCCATACGGTAGATGCCGGCGAAAATCGGAAGCACCGTGCAGGAACAGACCGCCAGAACAGTCCCGGACACCGAGGCAACACCATATGATAATATCTTGTTAGCCCTGGCGCCGAGATACCTGATTACCGAATCCCGCCGAATAAAAACCGCTATCGCCCCGGCGATAAAAAAGGCGGGAATCAAACACAATATCACATGTTCCCGGGCGTACCATCCGGTTAAATAGAACGCTTCGAGTATCGAGCTCTGAACACGCCCGGATTCAAAGGGAAGGAAATAGAATAATAAAAATACCGCTATAATCGCCGTAAACGGTTTCCACTCGGATTTAAAATCCATTAAACAATCCTTCCAGGGTATTCAGATCAGGACTATTCGGCTATATTGCCCGATAGCTAAAAAAACTATTTTGCCGCGCGCTTAAAGCTATCGGCTTTCGCCTTTAACACATTCTCGACACATCCGAAGAAATTCAGGATACAGGGCATCTTCAGGCTGTAATAGACCTGGAGACCTCGTTTTTCGTCCTCCACAATGCCGGCCTCCCGGAGTATGGATAGATGCTTCGATACGGTAGAAACGTCATAGCCGATCATTTCAGTTAGGTCGCGGACACAGCGTTCCCTTTTTGCCAGCTCCTCGATTATGAAGAGCCGGGAGGGATGTGCCATAGCCTTTATTACCCTGGCTCGCTCTTCGAATCTGGCTTTTACTTTACTGTTTTTCATAATAACCTATTTGGCTAATCGGCAAAATAACCAAAAAGATGCAGATGTCAAGGGAAATTCCGGGCGATAGACATTAATATTTACGATTATGACGTTTATTATTTTTTCATTTTCTTCTTGAACTTTGAGGGCCAAGGTATTATTATTCTTATGGATATTGTTGTCTGGAATTGGCTGTCTTGTTCTTTATAAAGTAAAGATTATACTACAATACTGAAACGCGGTTTTTCGGCGGACATTTACGGATATTTTAAGATATCTCCGACTTATAACTCCCTTTCAATCTTTATCTTAACGGTCACGGCGGTAATTTCTGGAGCAAAAACTGTTAACTATTTGTCTTTAATAGATGGCGGATAAAACATGCCCGGAACTCGAAAAATCAGATGTCCTTACGGGGAGGTCTCGATCTATGCCTGATCCCATTGATGAAAAAGAGCGCGCTCTCCGCAAAGAGCTGAGTAAAAGAACGCTCAGTATGCCTCCGTTGAGTACTCGGGACGAACAAAAAGACGCGGATCCCGAAGATATCAGCCGAATCGGCAGGGATATCAGCCGGTTGATTCACGAGGAGCGGCTGGAGGATGCAAAAGAGCGGCTCGAAATGGAGATCAAAAAGTATCCTGATGAACCGGGTTTGTTAAACCTTCAGTTCGCGTTAAACATGATGTTAAAACCGTCTGGCAGCTATGACAAAGCCAAAGATTCGACCGGCAAAGCCATGGAACTGGCGATAGAACGCAAAAGCTCCTATTTCGTTCGCGTTGCCATCAACAATATGGCCCTGGTGGCGCAGAAGGAAGGACACGAGGAATTCAGCAAGACCATGTACCTCGCGGCGCATTTCATCGATAATATGGCCATACCGCCCATCGCTAATATCGCCGGATGGTACTCCAGAAAAGGGGAACTTGAGAAAAGCCAGAAATGGATTGAGAAGATTATTGAGCTTTATCCGGATTGGCATGAGAATGAGGAAATAACGACCTTTCTATTAAAAGACGAGATGCTCAGAAATTTAAGATCATACGAGCCTTTTAAGGAAAAGGTCCTTAAAGTATTAAAGGGAAAAAAACGGGAGGTTTAAATGTTTATGATATTTCAGCAAGCTTTGTACGCTTTTTTAATTTCAATCTATGGGCCGGCATTCCCTTGCGAGGAGGTCTTCGGGCAACCGCCTTACGGCAATCCCGCGCAGGAGTTGCGTAATGACAAAGATCGCATGATCGCTCAGCCGCTGGAATTGATCGATGGCAGTTATACTACGAAAAAGTAGGATCTACGGGGCTAAATCTGTTTAATGAGGTTTTTATTGTGAAAACAGTTAAATGCCGGAGGTCATAATGGGGAATCTCCCCAGATTAGAAGGAAAATTAAAAGATAAAATCGAGCGTTGGTTTACTGATTATGGTGAAGAGTTTATTATATATACAAAAGAGTTCTGCCAGGGAAACCGGTCATCCTTGCGTCCTTTGATGGATCTTCTGAGAGATCTGGCGACTTATGTTTTCGCGTGCGATGGAATCAGCCTGAACGACGACCTTCTGGAGGATCTTGAGTACGGCATATTTGATTTAATCGGTCGGTACACGTCAACTCCCGGCGGCGATAAACTGCTTGAATCCTTACAACATACTATAATACAACATGTTACCGATATATTCGCCGACACCAAGAGACGCTGGAATTTAAATAATTTTAAAATTACCAAATCCATAGAAGAACTTGATCCTTTTAACGATCTAATTGAAAGCCCCTCCAAAGAGGGAGCGGTTATAAATGAGCGTCCTTGTGAACCGGTTGAAATTCAGGCCAGAAAGGCGCTGGAGACTATGACTGTATTCGCTCGAAAAAAATTCCGGGGTGATAAGAATAGGAAAATCGCGGTCAAAATGCTGGAAAATCCGGACAGGATGAGAGATTTTCCATGGATGGCGGAGCTCGCCGATAGCAGCATAGGAAGCGTGAAGGTAACTCTCACTCGAATCAAGCAGACCCTGGCCCGCAATTTCTATTTTACAAGGCTGGGCGGCGAACTTCATATTACTCAAGTACGGGAATCCGCAAAGTAGCTTAATACCTATTTTTATAATTAACCATAGTCAAATTCATCCGGACTGTTATTAATTTATCTGAAACCTGACAGTCAAGTTTGGAGATCAGGCACAAACCAACACCTGGCGGTCGCTAATAATGTTTATAGCCTTTTCTACTGCTAATATGGATTTTCGGGGCGAATTTGAGGCCGGGCGCAAATTGAAAATTAGCAACATTATCTTGAATTTATCCGGCGATTACATCCGACCTGCCAGCACTGAACGCTTTGGTGAATTTCATAAGCGCTGTATTTCTCTCGACAGGATTCTATTTCATAAGAAAAAGAAAGGAAATAATTCATAAACGTTTCATGATAAGCGCCGCCGTCACCTCGGCTTTGTTTTTGATCTCCTATACCATCTATCATTATAAGGTCGGCTCTATGCCGTATACGCGCTACGATTGGACCCGGCCGCTTTACTATTCTATCTTGATACCCCATGTCATCCTGGCGGGAATCATGGCGCCTTTTATAATTCTGGTACTTTATTACGCCCTCAGTAAAAAATTCAGCAGGCACAGAAACCTGGCCCTCTGGATCTGGCCGGTCTGGATATATGTTTCGGTGAGTGGTATTTTAATATACCTGATGCTCTATAGAATATAAAAATCGCAATGCCCGATTGTTAATACCGATAAATATTTTTTTTATAATACTCACCAGCCTTTTCGCTTGCCTTCCTTTATAATTTCATCATAGAGGGCTGGTTGCAAGCCGTAAACATGCATTATATAAAGGATATTACCATCCGCTCGAATAGCCCTGAAATTCTCATGTCTTTCCTGATTAATAATTTCCGGTATGATTTCCTTGGCTTCCTTTCTCGCTCGTTCTTTGGCATATTGAATATCCTTATATACTTTTCGACGCCTGTTTTCCGATTCGGGAATCGCCATGTTATGTCCGGACAACAGTTGTTGCTCCGTCAACCTGGCGCCAACTGATTTTCCGATATATCGAATCTCTCCCGAAAACATCTCAACCCTATACCAATCACCGCTTTCGCCGGCATATTTGTATAAATCGCCTTTCTCGGCCCGGCCGACTATATAATTATCCATACCGGGCCCGGTTCGTATATTCACATTTTTAGCGATCATAACCACAAATTCCGCGCTCACCGCCGAAGCAAAGATGAAAAATATAAAGATGACCGCCGCCGCTGGAATCAAACATCTTCTTTTCATAATGATCGCTCCTTTCGCCTGAATTTTACCTGCCGCCGACTTCCTGATCCCATTATCTACTCTATACTATCTCTCAAGCAAACTGCGAGCCGAAAGCAAATCTATTATATATCATATTCTTATAGCGCAATGGATGTTTTGAAATTGTGTCAACGGGTCTTTAATCGTGGCTAAAACGACACGGAATTCATTTTAATCAATCTTATGAAACCTGATCGATTCGCCACTCAATTCCGCCCAGACCAAAGTAACCTCGATGTCGGGATATTTTTCTTTAATATTTATAGCCGCCCTCACGAGATCGGTTTTGCCTTTCTCTTTAAGATCTGACGTTTCCAGGTTCGGATTTTCCTTTTTATACCACAGGCAATCATCATGGTTAATTAGAACCACCCTTTTCACGCCGCCTTTTGTAATGAAAAAATCGATCTGATCCCGGATATAGCCGTACCGGTCATGGTCATCCAGGCTTATAACGTATGCCCCGCCGGCTATCACCATTGGATAAAATACCTCAAGTCCCAATTCGCCGGAAACAAAATCTCTGAAGGCTTGCTGAAACCTGTTGTCCACGCAGTGGATTACCAGGGTATCCGAGGGCTTATTTATCATCAAATAATCATTACTCGTCATTTTCCTAATCCCATCCGTTACATCGGCTCGCCTGTAGTACTTCAATAAAAATGCGTATTTAAAACAGCGTAATTCTGAAACTCTCGAACCAATCGAGGGCATCCAGGATTGCCATCGGTCCTGTAGTCGCGTGGGTTCCGCCCGGTACCGTCACCAGTTCGATACTGACCGCACCGTTCGCCGTAAGGCTGTCATACGCGGTTACCGAGTTTTGATAAGGAACCGTCACATCGGCGTCGCCATGATAGAACCTGACGGGGGCGATCGGCGCCCAATCTAAAAGCGTATTCTCCTCGAATGCCGCTTGAATCTCCGGTTCATTTCCGGCAAGGTAGTCGGTGATAAAATTCTCATTTAGAAGCAGTGAAATATCGTTCGGCAACTGGCTGTTTATATCGGAAAGCGAATGAGTGCCGTCGAAAAGCCCCGGAAGCATACCGGCGTAGGGAGCGTTTATCACCTCATCCAGCCTGCCCCAGCCGTAGATATTATCGTAGGACAGAAAGAGAAATGCCATATAGGCCGGCCATTCGTAATCGGTATATTGTATAACGATTTCCACCGTTCCTGCCAGATCGTACGGCCCCGCCATGGGCGCCACCGCCGTAATATCGAACTCGTCAGAATGATAGAGCTCTATCTCCCTTTGAGTCGCCAGCGTGACATATCCCCCTTCCGAGTAACCGCCCAGAAACAGTTCCGCCCCCGGGGTGATACCGTTATCGGCGCAATAGGTTCTCGATGCTCTTAAAAAATCTATTACCGCTGATGATGACAAATCGGCGTCGATATATGGATGTAGCATTTCCGAAATGCCGTAGCCGAGGTAATCGGGTATGCAGGTCAGATAACCGATTCCCGAGGCGGTAAACAGGCCTATAATACCCTCCAACGAACCCAGCGGTCCCTCCGACGCCACCTCATCTCTCGCTGTTACGGTGCCGTGATGAAGGCTCAATACCGGCGGCCCGGTCGCCCCTACCGGAATATAAAGCGCCCCCGAGGCCTCAACAAAATAGAGGTCATCATTAATCGTCCAGTAAATGATCTCGATAGCGTTGACCGTGTAGGTGAGCTCGACCGGCAGGGGATCGAACCATACTGATAGAATCGCCTCGATAGCTTCAGGCGTCAATACCGCGATAGAATTGGAACTTATGATCGCCCCGCGAGTCGGAACCTCCGGCTCGGGACCGGCGGGGTCCTTATCGCATCCCGCTACCGCGATTATAAGCAACGCTATAAAACAACCGATCATTCTATATTTCATTTTCTCGAATAACATCTCAGTCTCCTTATCTGCGATCCTTGCTATACGCCTGTATATTACGATAAAAATGCCATCCTGTTTCGTCGCCGTCAAGTGCTTTTGAAAGGCGAAGGTTTGCCCGGTAGGGGCGTATTGCAATACGCCCCTACGAAAGGCAAATATAAATTAAAATGAGGACAATTCTAAGGAAATTATATTCTCTATTTTGCCTAAATTGCATTAAAGACTGATGGAAATATTTTCTTTTTTGCTTCGAGACGGATTATAAATTGACGTTAAGACATAACAAGATAAAATACAGGATTAGATTTCTAAAACTTAGGTTTATAATCTTTTGGACTATAGTAAAAACCATTTTTCCGTTCATCAATTGGGAATAATTTTTGATTTTCTTTAATTAATTTATTTATCCAGGGATAAATTCTATTATTTTCTTTGAAAACCAATGTCTTATTAATTTTATCCCAAAAGTATGAATATTCGCTTTCATCATAGTATATTCTTTCTAAGATAATATGGTGTGTTAAGATCGCTCGAATAATATTTTCTATACCGACCACGATAATATAGTTATCTGCCAAGCAGAGTGTCGGCATATATGGGGCCGGATGTAACGGCCCAAAATGCGTGAAATTTGCAGAAAAATAACCATAATATTCTACAAGTTCTTTAGGTATTAATTTTTTAATTCGAGTTAATAGATTTTTCACTGAATACTTATTATTTAAAACTTTACTTAGCTGTTTCTCATTGGTAAATACGTCCAACAGAATCATCGAATCTTCGATAACTGATCGTAACAATCCTCCACTCTGAATAAATAATCCTTCGGTAAGACACGAATATGCTGCGAAAATTGAAAGAAGAATATTGTGTTTAATAAATCTTATTGCTTCATCCGTATCATCGCTTTTCATATTACACCGCTTATATCCTAAATGTAGATATTTTGAAAGAATATCATCCAAATATAAGGAAACTCTATAGATTGACGAATTTGTTTTAATCTGAAAATTGTCGCTGATTGCTGAGCCATATTTTTTCTTCCAATTTATTATTATGGGCTCTAATTTAACAGGATCTAATTTTAGCTCAACTAAATATTCTTGACAGCAGTTTTTAAAACTTCTACCGCTATTGCATGGACATTTATTGGAAATACTCATAATTATAACTAATTTTACCCCCCCTACAACCCCAACTCCTCTTTTAAAAACCGGCCGGTATAGCTTTTGGGATTTTTAGCTACCTTTTCCGGCGTGCCGGTGGCTAACACCTCCCCGCCGGCGTCGCCCCCCTCGGGGCCGAGATCGATTATCCAGTCGGCCGTCTTTATAACGTCCATATTATGCTCGATCACCACCACGGTGTTGCCGCGATCGACGAGCGTATTCAATACGTTCAACAGCATCTTGATATCCTCGAAATGCAGGCCGGTGGTGGGCTCATCGAGAATATAGAAGGTGTTTCCGGTCGCCACCTTGGAAAGCTCGGTGGAGAGCTTCACCCTCTGGGCTTCGCCTCCCGATAACGTTGTTGCCTGCTGGCCCAGATGGATATAGCTCAAACCGACGCCCGTCAGTGTCTCCAGTTTGCGTTTGACCTTCGGTATCCGGTCGAAAAACTCCAGGGCCTCCTCGACTGTCATGTTGAGAACATCGGAAATAGATTTGCCTTTGTATTTGATCTCCAGCGTATCGCGGTTGTAACGTGCCCCCTTGCACGATTCGCATTGCACATAGACGTCCGGCAGAAAATGCATCTCGATCTTGATGATACCGTCCCCCTCGCAGGTCTCGCATCGTCCACCCTTGACGTTGAATGAGAACCGTCCTGGGCTGTAACCGCGTACTTTGGAATCGGGAAGCTGGGCGTAGATATCGCGGATGGGCGTGAAAAGCCCCGTATAGGTGGCGGGATTGCTGCGCGGAGTGCGGCCGATGGGCGACTGATCGATATCGATTACCTTATCCAAGTTGTTGAGTCCTATTATCTCCGAATACGGAAGCGGCGCCTGCCTGGAACCGTAGAATTGACGGGAAAGAATTCGATACAACGTCTCGTTAACAAGAGTTGATTTGCCCGAACCGGATACCCCCGTTACACATATAAATTTCCCCAGGGGAAACTCGACCTTTATCTTTTTCAGATTGTTGCCCTGCGCACCCTTAACGATTATCCGATCGCCGTTTCCGCGACGCCGCCTTTTGGATACCGGGATTTCGAGTTTGCCGGATAGGTATTTGCCTGTTAACGATTTCGCTGACCTTTTTATCGCGGCCGGCGTCCCTTTGGCCACAACCAATCCGCCGTGTTTGCCCGCACCGGGGCCGAGATCAATTACGTAATCCGCTTCCTCTATGGTCTGACGGTCATGCTCCACCACCAGCACCGTGTTCCCGATATCCCGCAGCGACTTCAATGTATCAAGCAGCCTCCCGTTGTCTCTCTGATGCAGGCCTATAGAGGGCTCATCGAGGATGTATAAAACTCCCGTCAGCCGCGAGCCGATCTGAGTGGCCAGCCGGATACGCTGCGCCTCCCCGCCGGATAAGGTTTGCGCCGATCTTTCCAGCGTGAGATAATCCAACCCGACGTTTATTAAAAAACCGAGCCGCTCGTTGAGCTCCTTTAAAATCTGCTTTGCGATGGTCTGCTCTTTTTTATTCAGCTTCAGCCCGCAAAAAAATCCGTATGCCCCCTTGATGGATAATTGTGTTACATCGGATATCGGTTTGCCGTCGATTTTTACCGCCAGCGCCTCCGGCCGAAGACGCGCGCCGCCGCATTCCGTGCACGGCTTCACCGACATATACTTCTCGATCCATTCCCGAATGCCGGCCGATTTGGTCTGATGATATCGTCGTTTGAGATTGCCAATGACTCCCTCAAACGTACTTAAATGTTCCCAGAGTCCATTGCCGTCGCTGTGCTCCCAGGAAAACTTGATCCTCTCCCGTCCGGAACCGTATAATACAATTTTCTGTATTTTTTGGGGAAGGCTTTTAAACGGTTTTCTCAATGAGAATCCGAAATGCTCCGAAACCGCACGCAGCATGCCGAAATAATACGAACCCCGCGGCACTCCCCAGGGAGCGATAGCGCCCTGCGCGACCGATATCGTATTATCAGGCACCACCAGGTCGGGATCTATTTCCATGTTGTATCCCAATCCGGTACAATACCGGCAGGCCCCGAAAGGCGAATTGAACGAGAACATCCGCGGTGTCGGCTCCTCGTAGGATATGCCGCAATCCTTGCAGGCGAACTTCTCCGAGAATAAATGATCCTCTTTTCCGACGTCCTCTATTACAACCAGGCCGGAACCGAGCTTTATGGCGGTCTCCAGCGAATCGGTGAGACGTTTCTTTATGCCGTTTTTAATGACCAGACGATCGACCACCACGTCGATGGAATGTTTCTTTTTCTTTTCGAGCTGAATCTCTTCATCGATATCATAAACCTTACCGTCGACCCGAACCCGCACGAAACCGCTCTTTTTGATCTCCTCGAAAACCTCGCGGTATTCACCCTTACGGCCCCGCACCAGCGGCCCCAGCACCCGGATTCTTGCGTTGGGAGGAAATTCCATTATGGAATCGGCGATCTGCTGAACGGTCTGCTGGCTGATCCTCTTGCCGCACTTGTAACAATGAGGCACACCTACCCTGGCATAAAGCAAACGCAGATAATCGTAAATCTCGGTAACGGTTCCTACCGTTGAGCGCGGGTTCTTGGCCGACGACCTCTGCTCGATGGAGATCGCCGGGGAGAGCCCGTCGATAAAATCGACATCCGGTTTTTCCATCAATCCCAGAAACTGCCGGGCGTAGGCCGATAGAGATTCTACGTATCGGCGCTGCCCCTCGGCGTAGATGGTATCGAACGCCAGCGATGATTTCCCGGAGCCCGATAACCCCGTGATTACTACCAGCTTCGACCGCGGAATTACCACGTCGATATTTTTAAGGTTATGTTCCCGGGCTCCTTTTATGGTTATATTTGCAGGCGGCATAAGTTTTTATCTCCTAACCAATTATCTTAATTCTAATACTGCACATTAGTGCATTATATCCGGATTCTTCATTTATGTCAAGTCTGAATCTCGCAGAACTCCATAAATTCATTCAACCCCTTTTCGCTCTGGCCCCGAATTCTATTTTTCGAGGTCAACCAGCCAATATAATCAAATCGGATTCGATATGCAAGTACCCGATAATACTTGACAAAGTTATCCCTTATATCTATCTTTATTTGGAAATAAGGATTTTCTGACGGGATTTGCCATGAGAAAGTATATCTTCAGTTTAATATCTGTTTTACTCGCGGGTTATTCCGCCTCCGCCACCATAATCAATATCCCCGGCGATTACCCCACCATCCAGCAGGGCATCGATGCCAGCTACCACGGCGACACGGTGCTGGTAAGTCCGGGCCAATATATTGAGAATGTTCAAATTGCGTATAAGAGCATCGTACTTGCTTCCCACTTCCTGACCACACAGGATACTTCCTATATCCCATTAACTATCATTGACGCCAACTTCTCCGGTATTGTTCTTAGGTTATATAACGTTAACAGTAATACTGAAGTCATAGGATTTACTATTAGAAACGGGCATATCGAAACCTTTGGAAATGGCGCCGGCATAAGATGTGCCTTATCCGGTAGTCCCTTAATATCCCATAATATTATAGAGAATAATTACGTACATAATGAGAGTGGCTTTTCCGGCGGCGGCGGTATAGCTTGTGAGCATTCCCACCCGATTATCGAATATAACAAAATAATCGGCAATACGGCTTATTTTTGTAAAGGTGGCGGCATTTTCTGTTATTATTCTTACGCTACTATAAAAAACAATATGATATCAGGCAATACCGCTGATTATGGCGGCGGCATTGCGTTTGAAGTTTCCGAACCCATCATATTAAACAATCTCATTTATGAGAATTACGCCGATCCCTGATGTGGTGGGGGTATCAGCTGCGGTCGCGGCTCAGAGGGAATAATAATAAACAATACGATTACGTTGAATCATGCCGAATATGCCGGAAGCGGCATATATAGCGACAGCTCCCTGTCTCATTTCATCAACAACATAATCTGGGATAATTGGCTAGATGAGTTATATATAGAAAATGTCCCGCCGATTTTCGATTACTGCGATATCCAGGATACGCTCGTTCCCGGCGTCGGCAACATCGATGTCGACCCCCTCTTCCGCGATACCGCAAACGGCGATTTCCACCTCATGGCCACCTACTGCGGTGATCCCTACGACTCCCCCTGCATCGACGCTGGCGATCCCGCCTCACCCCTCGATCCTGACAGCACCATCGCCGACATGGGGGCGCTCTACTTCGACCAGACTACCGGGATAAAGTTTCCGCCTTTGCTGCCGCGGGAGATTACGCTTCACCAGAATTACCCCAATCCCTTCAACGCCTCTACGATATTCCAGTTTACGTTACCGGAATCGCAGAATGTCACCCTCACCGTGTACGATATCCTCGGCCGCCGGGTCAAGACCTTGGTAGACGAGCACTTACAGGGCGGAAGCCATACAATCATCTTCGACGCCTCCTACCTCCCCAGCGGAATATATTTCGCCAGGCTGGAAACAGATAACGCAACGAAATCTGCCAGGATG
>CBFCYP010000019.1:0-29660 GCA_965602185.1 uncultured bacterium | reverse complement strand
TCAGGCGAGGGGTATCATCGCTTCCGGGATGAGCGGTGTTGAATATACACAATGAGACTGCAATCGTTACAAACAACCTCATAGTAAATTTATCGGCAAAAAAAGAGCGGCTGTTATTCAGGGTCGCTCAAAGAGAAATGTCAGCTTATTTTTCGTTTATTATCCCTCATGATAGAGCCCTGCGACATCATGACGACCCCGATGGAAGCGTCAGGATGTCATCCTAACGCATAGGAAATGTGTCAGGAAAGGGTTCCTGACACCGCATTAGAAATCAAACACCGCCGCTATGGCGGGCGAAATGTTGAGCCGAGTAGGCCGGTAGGTCAGGAGCTGAAAGCTCCTGACGTGTTGCGGAATTGTCAGGAGCCCAGAGGGCTCCTGACCTACCGCTATGGCAATAGAGTATCGATCAGCTTATTTTTCGTTTCCACTTGGTGCCGGAGGGGGTGTCCTCGAGGATTATGCCCTTTGAAAGCAGGTCATCCCGGATTTTATCCGCGGTTTGAAAGTCCTTATTTTTCCTGGCATCCAGTCTTTTCTGTATCATCTCCTCGATTTCGGCGTCGAGGCCGGATTCATCGATGAAAATGACGCCGAGCACACCGTCGAATCTCTTCAAAGTCTCCAGAACGGATTCTTTTTCGGGAGCGGAAAGCCCATTATCCGCAACTACAGAATTGATATCCCTGACAAAATCAAACACGGCCGCTATAGAGGGCGAAATGTTGAGATCGTTATCGAGGCCCTCCTCGAATCCCTTAACAGCTTTATCTATCGCCTCGCTCACCGCCGTGTTATCGCCGGATCCGGAGGCGGATTCGACATTGGATTTGAAATCACGCAGGCGGGTAAGGGCGGCTTTCGCGGCTTCAAGTCCATCCATAGTAAAGCTCAACTGTTGACGGTAATGGGTGGAGAGAAGCACGAATCTGACGGCCAGCGGATCGTGGCCTTGCTCCGTTAGTTCCTTAACCGTAACTATATTACCATCCGATTTAGCCATTTTCTTACTGCCTAAGATCAGATGGGCATTATGAAGCCAGTAATTGACGAACTTGTTGCCAGTTATCCCTTCCGACTGAGCTATCTCATTCTCATGGTGCGGGAAAATATTATCGACTCCCCCGGTATGAATATCGAACTGCTTGCCGAGGTATTTCATGGACATGGCCGAGCACTCGATATGCCAGCCGGGTCGGCCTTTACCGAGAGAGGTTTCCCAGTAAACGGCGCCGTCCTTCTCGGTCCATCCTTTCCATAGGGCGAAATCGGAGGCGGTCTCTTTCTCATATTCGTCGGAATCGATCCTGGCGCCGGCTATCAAATCCTCGATCTTCATATGAGACAATGAACCGTATTTCGGGAAAGTTGAGATCTTATAATATATAGAATGGCCGGAGCGGTAAGCGTGCCCGCGTTCGAGAAGTTTTTCCACCATGGCAACCATCTCGTCGATATGCTCGGTAGCGGCGGGATAATATTCGGCGCGCTGGATGTTGAGCCTGTCGATATCCGCAAAGAACATATCTTTGATCGGCTGTGTATGTTCGCTCAGGGAGATGCCTTTGGCGCTGGAGTCGCGAATGGTTTTATCATCGATGTCGGTAAGATTCATGACCTGGGTGACCTTATAACCCTTATAAATCAGGTACCTTCTCAGTATATCCTCAAACATATAGGCCCTGAAATTCCCGACGTGTGCCGGGGCGTAAACGGTGGGTCCGCAGGTATACATCCTGACCACGCCCGGTTCAATAGACTTAAACTCCTCCAGCGATCGGGTCATGGTATTATGGAATCTCAACGACATCACTTAGCCCTTTCAAATTTCATCTTATTACGAATTATCGTAAGACATGTTGCATCATTTAATTATTTTTCATTATCAGCGTTTCGTAAACGACGCCACCGTTTTCCTGTCGAGCTTTTTGACCATCCCCAGTATCAGCTTAACCAGATTCTCGAAATCGCCCTTGTGAATAACGCCGGTATGGCTGTGGATATACCTGGTGGCGATACCCAGATATAACGAGGGGACCCCGGCCCGGGACATATGAATGCGTCCACCATCGGTGCCGCCTCTTTCGATAGATGAGAAGTGGAAGGGGATCTTATTTTTCTCCGCGATTTTAACCGTAAAATCCCTCAGGTGCCGGTTGGGTATCATGCTGCCGTCCATGATGTTAACGGACGGTCCGGTGCCCAGTCTCCCCGGGGTTTCCTTCGATGAGCCGGGGCTATCGGTCGCCAGCGAAACGTCGGCTACGATGGCGACGTCGGGATCGATCACGTGCGCCGCCGTGCCGGCGCCTCTCAAGCCCACCTCTTCCTGAACGGTTCCAACACCGTAGACCGTATTGGGGTGATTTATACCTTTAAGCTCGTTAATCACCGCGATAGCCGCCGCCGCCCCGATTCGGTCATCGAAGGCCTTGCTCATATAAAGATCGGGATTCCCCATTACCTGAAACCGCGAATCCGGGATAACAGGATCGCCCGGTTTCACGCCGAGAGATTTAACGTCGAAACCGTCGCAGGCTCCGACGTCGATAAACATATCCTTCAACTGCATAACTTTCTTACGTTCCTCGTCCTCGAGGATATGAGGAGGTTTCGAACCGACAACGCCGGGTATATCGCCTTTCGAGGTTTTAATTATGACGTTCTGTGCCAGAGCGACATGACCCCACCATCCGCCGAGCGGAATGAATTTTAAATAACCTTCGGCCGTTATCTCTTTTACGATAAACGCTACCTCATCGATATGACCGGCGATCATAATCCTGGGAGATTCGGATTTCCCTTTTTTTTTGGCGATCAGGCTCCCCAGCCTATCGTAGGTGACTTCGTCGGCGGCCTTGATATGGCTTTTCATGACCTCGATGGCTTCGTCCTCGAATCCGGGCGCGCCATGGGCTTCGGTAAGTTCTTTTAATAGCCTTTCGTATTTGCTCACGATTCCTCCAATATTATACCAAAATTATTTTTTTCAACTCTTTGAGATCCCGGATGGTTTCAAACGGCTTTATATCGGCCGAATAATCGCGTCCATCCATATATTTTAATATCGCCTTAATACCGACCGATTGCGGCCCGCCGATATCCTCCTCCAGGCGGTCGCCGATGAAAACAGCGTCCCGCGGATCGGATTTGCCCAGTTTCAACGCCCTGAAAAAAATCTCTTTGCCGGGTTTACGAATTTTTTCCTCCGAAGAAAACAACGCGAAATCAAAATATTCGTAAAGACCGAATTCGCGCATCTCGAACCTATGATAATCGGCCGGGAAAATGGTATTGGATACCAGGCCGATCTTCATACCGGCATCTTTTATCTTCGAGAGGATTTCACCGGCGTAAGGCACCAGGGTAATTTGATCCCTGATGGGTTTATAATAAGCCGCGATAAATTTCTGAGGAAGACCGTCGGTTATGTTTACTCCCAACTCTCTCAGCGTCTCAGCGGTTAAATCGAAAAGATTTATTTCAGCTTCCGAATCATCCCGCGATTGTATCATCCGGCCAACGGCGTTATGCAATTTGGAATTTAATTCTTCAACTTCAATATTGAAATTTAAGACCTCTTTGATATATTTTGCCCCCTCGACGCATCCGAGCCTGCCCAGTTCGGGCCAGGAGTTGTTTTCATAATTTATGAGAGTACCGCCGAGATCGAATAGAACCAGTTTGAACTTCATCCTATTTTGCCTTTTTTGAAATCATCGAGAGCGATCTGCACGATGCGCTCCAGGAGTTCGGGAAATTCGATTCCGGCCGCCTGCGCCGCCTTGGGCACCAGCGATGTCTGCGTCATCCCGGGAAGAGTATTGGCCTCCAGGAAATACCATTTTTTATCTTTCGAATAACGGAAATCGATCCTGGCGTAGCCCCGGCAATTTAAAGCGCTGAAGGCGGTAAGCCCCAGCTTTTGAACCTCCGCGGTTTCGTCCTCCGATAAGGGTGCCGGGACAATCTTATCGGCCAATCCGGGAGTATACTTGTGCTGATAATCGTAGAAGCCGTCTTTTGGAATAACCTCCGCGACAGGCAGGGCCTCATCACCAAGAACGCTGACGGTTAATTCACGGCCCTCGATCAATTTTTCGAATAAGACTTTGTCGGAATACTCTTTGGCTTCTTTTACATACTTGTCCAGTTCGGAGGGTTTCATCGCGATATTCAGCCCCACGGACGAACCCTGATCGTTGGGTTTAATCACCACTGGAAAACCGATTGTGTCCTCTATTGTCCTGATCAATTGTTCCATTTCGCCAAGATTGTCCGATGGTCTCACAAAATAGTCGGGCGTGGGAATCCCCGCCGCCGATACGATTCTTTTGGCGGTAACTTTGTCCATGGCGGCCGCCGAGGCCAGAACGCCCGAACCGGTATAGGGAATACCTGCCATATCAAGCAGCGCCTGAATCGTCCCGTTCTCACCTATGCCGCCGTGCAACGCTATGAAAACCATATCGACGCTTTTCAGATCGGGGGAGCTGACAGTCTGAATGGTAGTGCTGACGTCCAGTTCGGAGAGGTCCGTGGTGGATGGAGGATTTTCCTCGATTTTAGACAGTTCTTTGATCTTATTTTCGGTCAGCTGCCTGGCTCCCAAGGCGGTGTCAATCCCGACGGCGTTATAACCCGCATCACGCAATCCCCTGATAACACCGGCCCCGGTGGCAAGCGAGACATCTCTTTCGGCGGAATGTCCGCCCATCAGAACGGCAATCTTTATTTTCTTCTTCTCGTCCATAATTTTAGTATCACCCATATTACCATAACCAGAGCAATCACCGCAAACAAAACATTATGATATTTTTTTACCAAATCGAGTATCGCCCGCCAGTTTGATTTGGTGTAAATCATTAAACCGATCAGCATGCCGCACCACAGGAGATTACTGAAGATCGTCAATACGAACATGCGAAGAAGCTTTACGTTTCCCAGGCCGGCGGCGATGGAGATGGCGGACCGGACCCCGGCAAAAAAGCGGGAGAAGGCCAGGACAGCCGTCCCGCATTTTTGAAAAAGCGATTCCACTCTTAACAGATTCGATTTGCCGAAGTATTTATATTTGCTGTGCATAAAGTAGTCCCGCCCTTTAGACCGGCCCAGGAAATAAAGTATCATACCTCCCGCCACACCCCCGATAGTAACGGATGTCAGCACTCCTATATACCCTATGTTCCCCTCTCCCGCGATGAATGCTCCCGCTAGAATTGTGGTATCTCCCGGAAAAGGAGGAAACACGTTTTCGATAAAGGCGCTTAGAAGAAGAAGCGCATAAATGATGAATTCGTTCTGGGATCGGATTATTTCCAGTATCTGATCGAAACTCATTTATACAGCAGGGAAACGGCCAGCGCCGCCATGCCCTCACCCTTTCCGATGGCGTCGAGCTTCTCATTGGTCGTCGCTTTGACCGATATATTATCAGGTGAAATCTCCAGCGCGCGCGCGATATTGCTTTTCATCTCATTTATATACGGGGCGAGCCTGGGAAGCTCAGCTATTATTGTAACATCGACGTTTCCGATTGAAAAGCCCTTTTGTTTAATCTTCTCTTTTATTTTTTCCATGAGTTTCATCGAATCGGCGTTTTTATACACCGGGTCGGTATCGGGGAAATGCGCGCCGATATCCTGCAGGGCGGCGGCTCCCAGGAGGGAGTCCATTACAGCATGGGCGGCCACATCGGCATCCGAATGACCCTCGAGCCCTTTTTCGAAAGGTATTTCAACGCCGGCCAATACCAGTTTCCGGCCTTCTACCAATCTATGGATATCGTAACCCTGACCGATTCTGCAAGTCTTCAACCAATCTCCCTTAAGATTTCCTCTGCCAGCACCAGGTCTCCCCTGGACGTGATTTTTATATTGTTGTAGCTTCCCCTGACTATTGAAACCTGGCCGCAATATTGCTCGTAGAGTTGAGAATCATCAGTCGCTTCGTTTTGGGTGGCCTCGGCGCGCTTATGTGCCTCCAGGATGCGGTCGAATCTAAAAACCTGCGGGGTCTGGGCTATCCAGACGGTATCGCGCAGGAGCGTTTTTTCAATAATTTTGCCTTTTACGAGCTTGACACTTTCCCGGGC
Organism: uncultured bacterium; assembly: GCA_965602185.1. Lineage (GTDB taxonomy): Bacteria > Zixibacteria > MSB-5A5 > UBA10806 > UBA10806. Next base: position 23,563 of record CBFCYP010000019.1, on the reverse strand, counting down.
CGGAACCGCCAGTATTGCACCGCCAGTTGCGTATGCCGTTTCTATTGCCTTATGCAAGAGATCTTTTGCCAGAAACGGCCTGACGGCATCATGAATTACGGCGAGATCGATTCCGGTGGGGCAGGCGGTTAAGCCGGCGTGGACGGATTCCTGACGGCTTTCGCCGCCGGCTGTAATCTTTTTAATTTTCCGGTATCCGTATTTATCAACAATCTCGCTGGAGGCGTAAGCGAGGTAATCCTGGGCCACTACCAGCACCACCTCATCAATCATATCGCTTCTCTCAAAAAGATTCAGGCAATAGGTTATAACCGGCTTTCCGCCGAGATCATGATACTGCTTGGGCATTTTATTTTCGAACCGTTTTCCCGCGCCTCCCGCGACAACAATCGCGATGTTTCTGGTGGTTTTCATAATAAAAGCATAGCATCGCCATAACTGTAAAAGCGATACTTCCTTTCAATTGCTTCCTTATACGCTTGCAGCACCCTCTCCCGCCCGGCCAGAGCTGAAACAAGAAGCAGTAACGTCGATTTGGGCAGATGGAAATTGGTCAATAATCCGCCGATCACCTTAAAATCATAGGGAGGCTTGATGAAAAGCTCGGTGCTTTCCATCTCGCACGACCTTATTTCTCCGAAAGCGGCAAACGAAGACTCCAGAGCTCTAACGGTAGTCGTCCCGACGGCGATAATGCGACGTCCTTCCGCCACGGCCTTGTTGATCGTATCAGCGGTTTTCGGGGGAATGGAATATTTCTCTTCGTGCATACGGTGTTTTTCGGCGTCGGCTTTTGTTATGGGGCGAAAGGTTCCCAGGCCGGGATGCAGAGTGAGCCTGGCGGTTTCCACTCCCGCTTTTTTCAGCGCTTTAAAAATATCTTCGGTAAAATGGAATCCCGCGGTGGGGGCCGCTACGGCGCCGACGTTTTCGGCGTAGATAGTTTGATAACGCTTTTTGTCCGATTCCTCGGCCATTCTATTAATATAGGGCGGCAACGGCACCTCGCCATGTTTCCAGATAATCGACATGAGATCGCCGTTGGAGCTGAAATGAACCTCGCGGCCGCCGCTCTCGGTTCGCTCGCCAAGCCGGGCGATCAATTTCCGGTCGAAAAATTCGACCTCGGTTCCGGGCTGCAGACGTCGCCCGGGCCGGACAAGAGCCTCCCAGACGTTATTTTCCATTTTTTCCAGAAGAAAAATCTCAACCTTACCGCCGGTATCTTTTTTTCGCCCGAAAAGCCTGGCGGGGAAGACACGGGAATCGTTTAAAACCAGCAAATCGTCTTCACGCAAAAACTCCGGGAATCTGTTAAAAACGGTATGCTCAATTTTGCCTCCGTTTAATGGCAGATACAGCAGTCTGGAGCTATCGCGTGGCTCGGCCGGATAAAGGGCGACCATCCCCTCCGGCAAATCGTAATCATACAATTTTATATCGATACTCATTTTTTAAAATGGGTGATGATATAGAGAATTAACGAAAGGCCCACGCTGAGAAGTATCATCGTTCCCAGAGGGAAATACAGGGTGAAGTTTCTCTTTCGTATCACCATATCTCCGGGGAGCTTGCCGAGAAGAGGAATTTTATCTATAAAGAGCAAAACCACTCCCAGAATGATTATTGCCACGCCGGTCAGGATAAGAACTTTAGCCAACGGGCCGGTGTTCATAACAGTTCCTGCTGTGAGCCTTTGTTTCGGGGCAGATCCAAATGCTTGAGGGCAGCGTCACCGACAATCCTTCCCCTGCGGGTACGTTTGATAAAACCGATTTTCAAAAGAAACGGCTCCATCATTTCTACCAGCGTATCGACCTCTTCATTTAATGTAGCCGCTATCGATTCGATACCGACCGGGCCGCCCTTATAATAATCGACCATGGTGGTTAATAATCTTCTATCGAGATCATCAAGACCCGCCGAATCGATGCCTTCCATTTTCAGCGAGTCCATAACCGACCGCGAATCGATACATTCGATACCGTTTACCTGGCAATAATCCCTGACCCGCCGGAGCAGCCTGTTGGCGACGCGGGGCGTTCCGCGGCTTCGCTGAGCAATAATTGACGCCGCTTCCTCGTCTATTTTAACATCCAGTATACCGGCCGACCTGCGCACTATGTCGGTCAATTCCTCGGAAGGGTAGAAATCGATATGATGAACGATGCCGAACCTGTCCCTGAGGGGCGCGGTCAAAAGACCGGCACGGGTGGTGGCGCCCACCAGAGTGAATTTTTTAAGCGGCACGTTGATTACTCGCGCGAAAGCCCCCTTATCCACCACGAAATCGACCTTGAAATCCTCCATGGCGGGATAAATAAATTCCTCCACCGCCGGCGCCAGCCTGTGGACCTCGTCGATAAGCAGAATATCGCCGTCCTCGAGATTAGTGAGTATCCCCATAAGATCGCCGGTCCTTTGCAGCGAGGGACCGGAGGATACTATTATCGTGGTACCCATCTCATGCGCCAGGATATGAGCCAGGGTGGTTTTGCCCAGGCCGGGGGGGCCGTATAACAGCATATGTTCGTGAGGCTCTTTTCGCTGTAATGAAGCTTTAATGGAGACTTTCAGCTTTTTTACTACTTTGGTCTGGCCGATATATTCGCCGATTTTCTCAGGACGCAGGCTGATAATCTGCCTTTCGTCCTCTTCCGAATACTTATCCGGCGTGACTATGCGTTCTCTCATCTAAGCGTATCCGTCGAGGTTTGTTTGAAAATCTGCTGAAGCAGTTCCTCGGAGGATTTGAAACGTTTTCCAGTATTCAGCGCCCGATCAAGCATCATCCGGGCTTCCGTTCGCCTATATTGAAGCTGCAGCAATATGGCCATTACCTCTTCGGTGTAGTCGGGTTTTATCTCCGGTTTGGCCAGAGGTTTGCTTTCCTTCGCCAGGGCAAATCGCGTGGTTTTTCCTTTCAGGTGAGCCACAATCTTTTCCGCCAGCCTCCCCCCGATTCCCGGCAGTTTTTTCAGAACCGATGTTTCCTCGGTCTCGATCGCCCGGGAGATTTCACTGATCGGAATAGTTAAAGATTTCAACGCTTTTTTTATTCCGAGCCCGGGGACGCCGGTATATATTCTGAAAAAATCCTTATCGACAGCGTCGGCGAAACCTACCATGCGGGGATACTGGTTTCCGACCTGGCCGCCCTCGATATAATCAAGTATGTGGAAAATAATCTCGTTTCCATGATGGGCTTTTTCTTTCAACGATTCCGCCAGGGCAGACGGCAGCATAATTTCATAATAGATACCGCCCACACCGACCGTAGCCGATGATCCATCAATATGTTCGAGTTTCCCTTTTATTTTGGAAATCACTTCGCGGCCTCTATATGGCATAACGCGGCCGCTATGGCATCGGCGATATCGGGAGGATCGGGAAGATCTCTCATTTTGAATATATTTTTCACCGCTCTCTGCATCTGGAGTTTCGACGCTCTTCCGTTTCCGGTCAGCGCTTTCTTTATCCTCGTGGAGGCGTAGCTGTTCAAGGGAAGATTATGCCTGGCGGCGCAGAGGTAAATAATTCCCCTGGCATGCCCCATTACGACGGCGGTTTGAGGATGTTTATAGTGCGAGTATAATCGCTCCACCGAAACAGCGTCAGGCCGGAATTCCGAGATGACATCCTCCAGTCCTTCATAAATGGTTTTGAGCCTATTTTCAAGGGCATCGCCATCGACAGTTTTCAGAGTACCGGCTTCCAAAAGCTCCACGGAGCTTCCGTTACAGGATACCAACGCATAACCCGTTATCCGAAGGCCGGGGTCTATTCCAAGGACAACTGCGGCCATCTAATTCTCTGTCATCTCCTCCATAATAGACTCATCGATATCGAAATTAGCATAGATGTGGACAACATCATCGAGATCTTCCAGACCTTCATAAAGTTTGAGCATCTTTTCGGCCTGTTTTTCCTCCAGTTTTATCGTATTCTGGGGTATCATAGTGCGTTCGGCGGAAGTCATTACTATCCCGGCCGATTCCAGGGCCGATCTGACGTTTTCCAACTCAGTAAAATCGGTATATATTTCATAAACATCGTCGGATGATTGAACATCTTCCGCCCCCGCTTCGAGGGCTTTCTCAATCATTTCATCCTCGCCGATTTTATTCTTATCTACCACGATATATCCCTTACGATTAAACATCCATCCCACGCATCCGACTTCGCCCAAAGAACCGTTATGCTTGGAAAAAACATGCCGGACATCAGCGACGGTGCGGTTTTTATTGTCGGTAAGAACCTCGACCAGAACCGCCACACCGCCCGGGCCGTATCCCTCATAATTGGTCGATTCGTATTTGACCCCTTCTAATTCCCCGGTTCCTTTCTGAATGGCGCGTTTGATATTGTCCGCCGGCATATTGTCCGCTTTGGCGGCGGTTACGGCAGTTCTCAGCCTGGGATTCATATCGGGATCGCCTCCGCCCTCGCGCGCCGCGACCGTGATCTCCCTGATATGTTTGGTAAATATCTTACCTCGCTGGGCATCCAGCTTTCCTTTTTTTCTTTTTATAGTTGACCATTTGGAATGGCCGGACATAAATCCTCCCGTTTACAATTAAACTGCTTAACTTTTCAAATTAATACAACGGTATTGCTATTGCAATATGTTTCTAATGATCGCCCCAAGAGATTCATTCCTTGAAATCCGCGCTGTTAATTCCGAATTTACTCATCATGTGGTGAATCTGAGAACGATCCATCCCCGATAACCTGGCGGCCTGCATGACATTACCCCCGCTTTTCTGGAGAAGGCCGACTATAAACAGTTTGTCCAGCCGGATTTTCTCGGCCTTCAATTCCGCCCTGGTCTTCGGAATTTTCGTTTCCGTCATTTTTGCCGGGGGCAGCTGTTTGAAAGATTTTATTTCCGGCGGCAGCATATCGATATCGACCAATTCATCCCTGGCAAAAACCACCATCCTCTCGCAGACGTTTTCAAGCTGCCTGACATTACCGGGCCAACTATACTGCAAAAGAAGATCCAGCGCTCCCGACGAAAATTTCTTAACCGGTTGTTTCATCTTATCGCAGATCTTTTCCAGAAAGTAAGCGGCCAGTATCGGGATATCCTCATTCCTCTCTCGCAGTGAGGGCAATAAGATATTCACGACGTTTAATCTATAGTACAAATCCTCCCTGAAATTACCCGATTCGACCTCGGATTCAAGCGGCTTATTGGTCGCGGTTATAACGCGGACGTCTATTTTTCGGGATTTGCTTTCCCCCACCCGGCGAATTTCATTTTCCTGCAAGACTCTCAAGAGCTTAACCTGGAAGTTTTTACCGGTATTGGTGATTTCATCGAGGAATATGGTTCCACCCTGCGCGACCTCGAAAAGCCCGGCTCTATCGGCGGTGGCGCCGGTAAAGGAGCCCTTGACGTGGCCGAAGAGCTCCGATTCGAGAAGGGTTTCCGTCAGGGCGCCGCAGTCGACCGGGACGAATTTCGCATTCTTTCTGGGGCTCGCGAGATGGATGGCCCGGGCGAGAATTTCTTTGCCCGTACCCGAATCGCCCGTCAGGACGACCGTGACATCGGTATTGGCCACCGATTCGGCCATTCGGAAAACTTGTTGCATAGGCGATGACCGCCCGACAATGGAGCCGAATCCGAGAGTGGATTCCACCTGTTTTTGAAGATATATGTTTTTATCCTTGAGCTGTTCGGCCATTCTGGCGTTTTCGAACGCGATGGCGGCCAGGTCGGCGAAGCTGACCAGGAACTCGAGATCGTCATCCGAGAAAATGGTTCCGGAACGGCTGTCCACATATACGATGCCGTGCACTTTTCCCTTAACCGCCAGAGGCACGCAAAGCAACGAGGAAATCCTGAAATCGGCGACGGACTGGCGGGCGGAGATATCGTCATCGGCTCCGCTTAACAGAATCGGTTTTCCCAGTCGGGCGACGTCAAGGGCGCTCGATTGCGATATGGTCGTCTCTCCCAGAATATCCTCCCGCGCGATATTTCTGGCCACGACCGGCTCCAGAGAATCATCGGAATAAAGCATAATAAAACCGCGTTCGCCGTCCAGCGTCTCCAGGGCCAGATCGAGTATTTTATTTAACAGAGGTTCCGATTCTCTGATAGAGTTTATGGTATGGGCGATTCTAAGCAGAACCGCAAGCCGTTCATTCCGGCTGACTTTGTTCATAATATTTTCTCCATGTTCATCACCGGCTATATAAATACCGAGGTGTTTTTTAAAATTATCGATGAGGTTATCATCCAGCCCCCCGGTTGACCGGGCAATTTCTTTGACAAGTTTTTCTTCCTGACGCCCCGCCTCGATGCTATCGCCCGTCAACCGCAGAAGATTATGTTTCAACGCCATTAGTTTTATTTTTTCGCGAAACTGATAGAAATTGTTCGCTCTTTCGAGGCCCTCGTCAATTCGCGCCAGCCAGATTTCGGGATTGGATAGAGAGCCGGATTCGAGAATATTCTGCGCGTTAAAGGCGATAATTACCGAATAGACTTCCGGATTTTTATCGGAAATATTTTTTATCTCGTCTTCAACCGGGCTGATATCGACCCTTAAATCATTCTTATATTTTTGAGCCAGAAGATATGCCTTTATTCTTTGACGCGGCACGCCTATTTCCGGTTTGAGTTCCAGGAATCTCTTAACCGATTCTAAAACCCCCGTCGAATCGCGCAAATCGTCATTAACCATGGCAAGAATGGGCAACGCTATCGCCAACTGTTCATTGTCGTCGATTTCCTCGGCCAATTCAAAAGCCTGCTCACCCAGCTTTTTGGCATTTTTGAAATCGGCGACGGCGGCGTGAACTTCCGCGAGCCCGATAAGGTTCACCAGCTTGATTCGAGGACGCGAAATCTCATCGGCCAACTCAAGACCCTCAGTATAATATTTGATAGAATCAGATATCTGTCCTTTACGGTAATGCAGGAATCCGAGATTATTCAACGCGATCGCTTCCGATCCCTTATCTCCGAGAGCTTTGAATTTATCGATAGCCTCAAAAAACTTTTCCTCGGCCTCGTACAGATCTCCGGTCTCGTTCAGGGAATGCCCGATATTCAATAGATTTATACTTTCTATCCGGCGGTCGGATATCTCTTTGGAAATCTCCAGAGATTTGGAGTAATTCTGCTGAGCCATATTATAATCTCCCCTCGAGGCGTATAGATTTCCTATGTTCCCGTACAAATTCATGGCGGACCATAAGAATTCTTTATTCAAACAGATATCGAGCGATCGGCGATAGAAATCCTCCGCGCCGGTAAGATCTCCCTGTCTTTTTCGAATTATTCCGAGATAATTCAATGCTTTGCACGAACCTTCGGGGAAATCGATTTCGGCAAAAACGTCCAGGGCCTCCAGATAGCAATTTTCGGCTTCTTTCAAATCGCCGGTTTTATCGGCGGTAAAGCCCAAACCAATTTGAGCTTCGCCCTCAAATCTCCTATCCCTCGATACTTTCGCCGCCGATAGCGTTTTTCGAAAGGTTTCCTTCGCTTTCTCGTTTTCGCCGGTATTCAACAAATTCTGACCCAGGATCACGCCAGCTTCGGCCAGCTCCGCGCCGACACCGAATTTCGCCTCTGCGAGGCTGAAAGCGTTGAGAAGCGGATCTGTCGCATCCGCAGGCGACAGAAAATTCATGGCTTTGCCCCGTCCCAACTGCGACTGAAAACTGCTACGATTTTTAAGGTGATCATCCGGAAGATGCTCGACACAATCCTTTGCGGATTGGTAAAATCCGGACGCTTGTTTGAACGAAAAAACTTTTTCCGCGGCAACGGCGGATTGAAAATTATGGACGAATCCTTTTTCATAATTTCCCGCCAGCGCGAAATGGCGGCCCAAAAACTCCGGACTCCCTCCGGTCTCGGAAAAATATCCGGCTATTTTTTGATGAAGCTTTTTCAGCTTTGCCCGGGGTATCGAACCGTAAATCAATTTTTCCAATTGACCGTTGGTAAAATAAATCCTTTCCTGGCGACCGATTTCCGACTTTTCAAAAATACCGTTCCCCACCAGATTATCAACATCCCGCTCGATCGAATAGTCCTCAACAAGATCTTTGATTTCTCCAACCACAAACGATTTTCCCAATACCGCAGCATACTCGATAATTTCTTTTTCTTTTGAATCCAGTCGTTCCAGTTTTTTTGCCAGCAGCGATTTTATGCCTTCGGGTACGGTGATCTTTTCTTCCCATCCCGATTTTAAAACCCACCTTCCGTGATGACGCTCGAATTGCCCCTCGGACGATAAAGTCTTTATTATTTCCTCGGCATATAGAAAATTACCGCCGGTTTCGTCGAACAGGCGATCACAGAACTCGTCAGGAAGATCAACTCCGCCCAGGATGCCGTTTATAAATCCGCTCATATCCATTTTATCAACCGGGTCGAGCATTCGAAATGATGATTTATCGTCGGTCAAAAAAGCCGGAATTCCCATATCGGTATCCGTCTGAGCCGCGCATATAAAAATCAACGTCCCCCGGAAAACAGGATAGGATTTAAAAAACCTGATAAATTCCCGAGTCTCATTGTCGGCCCAATGGAAATCTTCTATTAAGACTACCATCTTTTCCTTTTGGGAAATATCGCTAAGATATAACGTTAAATTATCGAACATTCGACGGCGGGCGGCGTTGACTTCAGCTTCGCTCATTTCATATTTTGCGGGCACAATTTCTCCGAATTTATCGGGGAAAAGCCTTTTTAAATCGGGTCCGTAGCCCGCAAATATCTTCATATCGGGGTCGAGCTCGATAAAGATATAATTCAATAGATTGATTATTGGCGAAAGCGGTTTGAGATCGTTTTCTCTGCAATAGGATTTGAAAAATCGAAATCCCTCGATCTGCGCCCTTATACGGAATTCGTCGATCAGACGGCTTTTTCCCACGCCGGGTTCTCCTCCTATAAAAAAGAAGTTGCCGTGTTCGCCTTCTGATATTACCAGGCCCTCGGAAAGCCATTCCAATTCCTCGTCCCTGCCGACGAATTTTGATTTCTCTACCGGGAACCTCTTTGATGCCTCCGAATCCGCATAGATTTTAAAAATGCCTTCTATTTCATCCAAAATCGCGCCCGCGGAATCCAACCGGTTACGGGGATCGGGATCGATCATTTTTCTTAGCAGATCCTTTAATCGTTTTCCGCCGAATCCATCCGGAACTTCGGGCAATTGAATAACGCCGGACAATTTCTTCGAGATAATTTCGCCGGCGCTCCCCTCGTAATGCGGTTTTCCAAAAATCAGTTCATAGAAGAGGAGTCCCAGAGAATAAATATCCGACCGAACGGTTATGGCTTTTCTACGTATAATTTCGGGAGAGATAAAAGCCGCGCTGCCCGGCGATGAAATCTGTTTTTCTCCGGATATAAACGACAAACCGAAATCCACTAACCTGTAGTTTTTGCCCGAGTCAATGAGAATATTGGTCGGTTTTATATCTCCATGGATTAGGTCCTGATTATGTATATATTCCAGCGCCCGGCAAATTGACGATGATATCGAGAAGAACTCCCGGGGCGAAACCGCTTTCAATCCTCCCAGATCTCCGCCACTCGCATATTCCATCGAAAAATACGGGCCATATTCCGGATCGATTCCGAAATCATGGACCGGTATCAAGCCGGGATGATTCAAGCGCGATAAAATTTCAAATTCACGTATAAAATTCTCCTCAAATTCCATGATGTCCGACCTCAAGATTTTCAGACATATCTTATCGTCGCTTCTGCTATCAATAGCGAGATATACATCCCCCGTAGATCCGGAGCCCAACGCGGAGAGGATTTTGTATCTTTTGCCGACCAGATTATTCATGGTTGTGTTATTATTTTCTACAACACAAATATACTATAAATGTGTTCTTTCGCAACATAAAAAATAAAATGATTTGAAATCATAATCCCTTGTTAGGCAGCATATTACAAAAACGGCCCCATATGGAGCCGCTTTTCGGGTTTTTATTTTAATAGAATTTATTCAAATAAGCTGATCGGCTTTTAGTTTTTCGATCAATAAGTTGACGACCTCATCCGGTTCGCCTTCGAGAATTTCACCCCGGGATCTTTCGGGGGGGGGTTGAATATTTTTAATCTCGATTGTCTTGTCGTGTTCGATACCAAGATCGGCCAACGAGAATTTCTTAATTTCCGCTTTCCTGGCTTTCATTTTTCCTTTCAGGGAGGGCAGGCGGGGCTCGTTGATTTCTTTTACAACCGAGCAGACAGCGGGAAATGGAGTCTCTACCACATCATATCCCGAATCTGTCGTTCTCCAGGCCGTAACTTTCGAATCATCGGCTTTATCAAACTTCTTCACGAATCCTATCTGCGGCCAATCCAGGTTGGCCGCTACCGCAAAGGCGACCATGGCGGAATCGTCATCACAAGCCTGTTTGCCGGTCAGGACCAGATCGATATCGCCTAATTTCCTGATACAGGCGGCAAGGACCCGGGCGATATTCTGTGGATCGGTTGTGGAATAAGAATCGGACTCAATATGCACGGCCTCCTCGATGCCCAGAGCCAGGACATCCCTCAAGGCGGAGACAGAGTCGACGCCGCCATATGTTATGGCGACCGTACCGGCGCCGTGATTTTCTTTAAACCGGACAGCCTCCTCTACCGCGTATTCGTCAAAAGGATTTACAGCCTCAATGCCCCCGGGCCATTTTGGCCCTTCGCCACCCATGGTCACCTCAGAAAGTTGAGGAGTTTGTTTGACCAACACAGCAACCTTCATATTCATCCTCCTCTATCGCAAATTATTAGCGAAATCAAATATTAGAATCTATTTTTCGATCTCCGAATTTTCAGTCAGTAATTCAAGCGCCATTCTGGCGGCTTTCTGCTCCGCTTCCTTTTTGGTTGAACCTTTACCGGTGCCGATGGTTTTCGATTCCACCGAGACCGATACTACGAAAACCTTTTCGTGATCGGGACCGATCTCCTCGATAACTTCGTAACGAGGCACTCCGCGCCCGTCGATCTGAACCAGCTCCAGCAGTTCGCCTTTAAAATTATAAATTGACTTGTCGTTCATAAAATTTTCATAGTCCGAAAGGATCAACTGATCTATTACTTTTGAGACTTTTTCGAGGCCGCCGTCCAGATAAACAGCTCCCAGAATCGCCTCCATGGCGTCGGCGGTAATCGACGGTTTTTCTCTGCCGCCGGATTTTTCTTCCTCGGAACTCAGGTAAAGATATTCCGCCAGGCCAAATCGCGAGAAGACCCTTGTCAGGACCGACTCATTGACCAGGCTCGATTTCATCTTGGTAAGGTCACCCTCATTCAGGTTTGGAAATATACCGAATAAAAATTCCGATACCACCAGTCCCAGAACGGCGTCGCCCAGGAATTCAAGCCTTTCATTTGCCAGTCCCGCATTCTCCCAGGATCGATGGGTAAGCGATTTTTTCAAAAGGTTCCGGTTTTCGAACTTATAATCAAGTATTGTTTCCACTTCCCCGAGCGGATCTCTTTTGCCGGAAAAGAACTTTTTAATTAATGAGAAAACCATTACTCGGTATTTTGATATTTCTTCAGGGCCAGGGAGATATTATGGCCTCCAAAACCGAATGAATTGTTAAGGGCAAAATTAATATCCAGATCCCGGGCGCCGTCCGTGACGTAATCCAGATCGCATTCCGGATCGGGGAATTCAAGGTTGATAGTGGGATGTACTTTGCTTTTTTGCATCTGAAGGACCGTGGCTGCCATCTCTACCGATCCCGCGGCTCCCAGAAGATGTCCGGTTATAGATTTAGTCGAGTTAACGGGAATCTTATAGGCTCGCTCGCCAAAGATGGTTTTCACCGCAGCAGTTTCGGCGATATCCCCCAGATCGGTAGCGGTGCCATGAGAGTTGATATAGTCGATATCGTCCGGGGAAATGCCCGCGTCGTCCAGTGCAGCCTTCATACTTCTTGCCGCGCCGTTACCGTCCGGAACCGGCGCCGTAACATGATAGGCGTCCGCGGAAAGACCCATACCAATAATCTCCGCGTAAATTTTCGCCCCGCGGGCTTCAGCATTTGAGAGTTCCTCAAGAATAAAAATGGCGGCTCCCTCACCCATTACGAAACCGTCGCGTTGCTTGTCAAACGGTCGGCTTGCCTTTTCAGGCTCATCGTTTCTGGTGGACATAGCCCTGGCCATACAAAAGCCGGCCATGCCGGTGAGAGTTATGGATGCCTCGGTGCCACCGCTGACGATCATATCGGCGGCGCCCCGTTGAATCAGAGCAAAAGAATCCGCAATGGCATTGCTGGAGGAGGCGCACGCGGAGACAGTTGCATAATTGGGCCCTTTGAAACCGAACTGAATACTGACCAATCCCGCGGCCATATCGGCGATCATCATGGGGATGAAAAACGGCGAGACCTTTAACGGTCCCTGTTTTATAATTATACTATGCTGATCTTCAAATGTCTTAAGTCCGCCAATTCCTGATCCTATTATTACCCCGACTCGATCGTGATCCACGGATTCCAGGTTGAGTCCGGAGTCTTCAATAGCTCTGGCAGACGCAACAATGGCATATTGCTGAGACAGGTCCATTCGCCTGGCCGCTTTTTTATTTATACAGACGTTAGGATCGAAATCCCTTACCTGCGCCGCAATCCTGGTTGGCAACCCGGTAGCGTCAAACCTATCGATTAAAGCCACCCCGGAATTCCCGGAAATTAGATTTTCCCAGAATTCATCAATACTGTTGCCCAGGGGCGTTACCAAGCCGATTCCTGTAACAACGACTCTTCGACTCACAATTAAGAGCCCTAGCCTTTTTCCTGGAATTTATTTATATAATCTATAGCCTCACCCACGGTGGTGATTTTCGACGCCTCTTCTTCCGGAATCGTGCAATCGAAGGCCTCCTCCAGAGCGAGGATCAACTCGACCTGGTCGAGCGAATCCGCGTCAAGGTCGTCTACAAAAGATGCTTCCGGGACAACTTTATCTGTGTCCACCCCCAGGTTCTCCGCGATGATTTCTTTGACCTTTTCCTCAATTGATGCCATTTTTCCTCCTTAAATATTTCCAATTATCAATTAAAAAATTCGTCATACCTGTTTATCACATCACCATACCGCCGTCGCAATGGATTACCTGACCGGTAACATACTCCGCCGTATCCGACGCCAGGAAAGAAACGATACCGGCGACGTCGTCAGGTTTTCCGGGACGTTTAAGAGGTATGATTTTAAGAAAGCTCTCTTTGGCCGCTTCCGGAAGATTCTCCGTCATCTCCGTCTCTATGTATCCCGGAGCCACGGCGTTAACCGTTATGTTTCGTCCAGCCAGTTCCTTGGCCAGCGATTTGGTAAATCCTATAAGGCCCGCCTTGGAGGCGGCGTAATTGGCCTGACCGGCGTTGCCCATCACGCCCACCACGGACGATATATTTACAATCCGTCCCCATCTTTTTTTCATCATGCCCTTCGAAGCCGCCTTCGAGCACAGGTAAGAACCCTTGAGGTTTATGTTCATTACCGAATCCCATTCCCGCTCGCTCATGCGCATCAGGAAATTATCCCTGGTGATTCCGGCGTTGTTCACGAGAATGTCCGGTAATCCCAATTTTTCCTCGGCGATTTTGAACATCGATTCCACATCGCCCGGTTTGGAAACATCCCCCGCGACGGCGATACAATTTGTTCCGCGAGACGATAATTTTTCCGCTGATTCCCCGGCGACGTCTTTCATAATATCAGCGATAACTATCGAGCAACCGTCGGCGGCAAGCCGTTCCGCTATGGCAAAACCTATACCCCTGGCCCCTCCGGTAACTAACGCGACTTTCTTTTCAGGACTCATGCCGATTCAACCTTAGCGTTTTCCTTCAAAAAATCAATAAGATTTTCGTGATTGTCGATTCCCGATAATTCTAAATCATCAAAATTCAAGGACCTCTTAACGAGCCCCTGGAGCACTTTTCCGGGTCCGATTTCAATAAACCGCCGAATTCCATCCTGATACATATTTTGTATGATAGGATACCAGAGCACGGGACTGGAAATCTGATCCGCCAGCAGTCCTCTAAATTTTTCCGGATCGTCAACAGGCCCGGCGCTGACGTTGGAATAAACCGGAAACTTGAACGGCGATAGCCTTAATTTCTCCATTATAAATTTTCTCATTTTCTTAGATGAATTATCCATCAGCGATGAATGATATGCCCCGCCGACCGGAATCGGCATGGCTCTTCTGGCGCCTTTCTCTCTTAATAAATCGCAGGCCCGGTTGACAGCCTCGATCTCACCCGCAATGACCACCTGCCCGGGAGAATTAAAATTGGCGGGGACGACCGCACCTCGCTCGGACTTCAAGGCTCTCTCGACATCCTCGTAATCAAGCCCCATTACGGCCGCCATGGTTCCGGGATTGTCATCACAATCTTCCTGCATGGAGCGGCTTCTGATGGCCACCGCTTTCATGGCGGTGCCAAAATCCAGGGCTCCAGAGCTTACCAGGGCGGAGTACTCGCCGAGAGAATGGCCGCCCGCGGCATGAGGGGTAATTCCTTCGTTATATAGTATTAAATTGAGCGCGCATGAATGTACGAAAACGGCCGGCTGCGTATATGCCGTCTGTTTCAGTTTATCCTCCGGACCGTTGAAACAGACATCGGCTAAATTGTAATTGAGAATCTCTGACGCCGTTTCAAACAGATTACTAATATCTTCGAAACCGTCATACAATTCTCTGGCCATTCCCACGTATTGGGAAGCCTGGCCGGGAAATAAGAATGCCGTTTTCTTCATATCACCATTCAACAAGAACGGACCCCCAGGTGAATCCTGCCCCGAAAGATACCATCATAATCTTATCGCCTGATTTTATTCTATTGGATCTGATAGCCTCATCGAGAGCGATCGGTACCGACGCGGCGGAAGTGTTGCCATACCTGTGTATATTCACGAATACGCGATCCATGGGAAGTTTAATCCTTTTAGCGGTAGCCTCGATTATCCTGATATTGGCCTGATGCGGAATCATGAGATCTATATCGCAGGATTCTGTTCCGGATTTCTGCAGTATGGCTATGGCCGCCTCGCCCATAGCTTTGACCGCGGATTTGAATACCTCGGGACCTTTCATCTGAATATAACGGTCACCATTACCGATATTATCGAAATTAATCGGCATGCGGCCGCCGCCGGCCCGAACCTGCAGCAGGTGGGCAAGCGAACCGTCCGCCTTAGTAAAGGTCGCCAATATACCCCCCGGCGAATCGGAGGGAGCGAGGATCGCGGCGCCCGCCCCGTCTCCAAACAGGACGCATGTATTTCTGTCTTTCCAATTAACTATTTTTGAAAGCGTTTCTACGCCGATAACCAGGATTTTTTCTTTTTGACCGGTTTGAATCATAGCTTTCGCATATTCGAGGCCATAGATAAACCCGGAACAGGCGGCTGCTATATCGACCACAGCGGCGTTTTTGGCTTTCAGCTTATCCTGAAGAATACAGGCTGTCGAAGGTAAAGGGGCATCAGGGGTTACGGTTCCCACTATAATCAGGTCCAGTTCATGCGCCGAAATCCCCGCCATCTCCATCGCCTTTATGGAGGCCGCGTAGGCGTAATCCGAAGAGGCCAGGCCGTCGGGCGCGATCCTTCTTTCCTTTATACCTGTCCTGGCGGTTATCCAATCATCACTTGTCTCCACCATTTTCTCGAGATCGGCATTGGTCAAAACCCGATCCGGGACGGATGAACCGGTACCGACTATTCGCACATATTTCCCGATCACGATTGCTTCAGCCTGACTTCGGATATTTTCAAGGTGCCGTTGGCGGCGATTCTACTTTCAATTCTATCATTCAATTCGTTTTCCACAATGGATTTCGCGGCCCGGATAGCATTCTTAATAGCCTTTGGCGACGAACCACCATGACATATAACCGACACACCGCTGATTCCAAGAAGCGGCGCGCCGCCGTATTCCGCATAATCGAGGTTTTTTTTCAAATCCTTGAAAGCTCTGTTCATCAGAAGAGCGCCGATCTTGGCCGAGAAGCTCATGCGGATTCTTTTTTTGAACAACTCACCAAGATAACTATCGATAGACTCGGCAAATTTCAGAATTATATTGCCGACAAAACCTTCACATACGATAACGTCGGCTTTCCCTTTTAGTATATCGCGACCCTCCAGGTTTCCAACGAAATTCAATTCGGACGCCGAAATCAGCTTGTGAGATTCGATGGTAACCTCATTTCCCTTTGATTTTTCCTCGCCGATGGAAAGCAGGCCTACGCTGGGATTTTCCTTATTAAATATCAGCGAGAAATAGCTTACGCCCATAAGGGCGAATTGATACAGGTTCACGGCTTTGCAGTCGGAATTGGCTCCGACATCGAGAATTATGGAAGTGCCTTTCTCGGTTGGGAACAGCGACACTATGGCAGGACGGTGCACGCCCTTTAACCTGCCCAGCGTAATAAGCGAGGCGGCCATCACCGCCCCGGTGTTCCCGGCGGAAATGAAAGCGTCAGCTTCGCCGTTTTTTTGAATATTCATACCGGCGACAATGGATGAGTTCGGTTTTCTTCGAACGGATTCGGCGGCCTCCTCGGCCATCCCGATCGTTTCATTGCAATGAATCACTCTAATTGGAAGGTCATCGGCACCGAGTTTTTTCAATTCGGATTCGATGAGAAAAGAATCCCCCAGCAGGATCAATTCGACTCTCTTGCCCACATCTTTCTGGGCTAAAACCGCCCCTTCCACGATCGACGCCGGAGCATGATCTCCACCCATGGCATCTATGGCGATTCTTAATCTTTTTTCATTCAACATTATTTCGATTCTGTTATTGCCACAACCGCCCGTCCTTTGTACCATCCACAACTCGGGCATATCTGGTGCGGCAGTTTCGGTTCGTGACAATGCGAGCATTCCATAATGTTGGGTTTTTCAAGCTTCCAGTGAGTTCTTCTTTTTGCGCCTCTGGATTTAGAATGCCGCCTTTTCGGTAACGCCATAATTAACCTCAGTCCTGATTTTAACTTATCCTCTAACAGTAAATATTTTAATCCGGTTTCGCTTTTTCAGTCCCCGAATAGCTGCCTTAAAGTATCCCACCGCTCATCGGTTTTATCCTGGGTACACCCACAATCGGTCTCGTTAAGGTTCTCGCCGCACATGGGGCAGAGCCCTTTACAGTTAATCTCGCACAGCGGCTTGTAAGGCAATTCCAGTATTATCGCTTCGCGGATACGCTCGGAAATGTCGTAATCTTCAGATGTTTTGGGCAATACCACGAAATCGTCGTCGCCCATGTCCTCAGAACCGCCGACATCCAGAAACTGGATAACAAACTGCAACTTGGAACTGATCGGTTTTTCAAACAGTTCCAGGCACCGAGCACATTCCGCTTCGATCAAGGTAGATATAGTACCTTGAAAAATAATCTCATCGCCTGACTTCGTGGCGGTGAGTTCCACCTCAATCGATTCCGGGAATTTAAGACCCTCAGCTTCCAATTCCAGGTCGGCGGCCGCGACCGAAAATCTGAATTCCGAACCTCCGGCCTTTACCTGCCGGAACTCAACTTTCATAAAGCCCGAAAATAACATCGATTATCCAATAGTGTCAAGCCAATTTTGCCCATATTATTGCCGCATTTCCGCCAAGAAAGCCGAATCTGATATTCTATATTTTTATCAGGCTCCGATCTTTTAAGAATATGAGGATTGCGCGAATGATATTTCTTATTTTCTTGCAGTTGATTTTTAATCGGTTTTTAACTATATAGAGTGTTTTTGGGGAGAATTAAATGGATTACTTTACCCGCAGGAAAATTGCCTCGATACTTGCTGAGCCGCAAGCCGCCGAGAATGTTATAGTTATGGGATGGGTCCGTACCAGGCGGGATTCCACCAACCTTTCTTTTCTTGAGATAAACGACGGGAGCACACTTCACAATTTGCAGATTGTGGTTGAAATTCCGGATCGTTTCCCGGAGCTGGAAAAAATAAGGTCGGGAGCGGCCGTCAGATTGGTCGGAAACCTTATTCCAGTCCCGGAGAGAAAACACAAAATCGAACTTCATCCTGAAGAAATCGCCGTTGTGGGAGATTGCCCCGCCGATTATCCGCTACAGAAAAAGAGACATTCGTTCGAATATCTAAGGGACATCGCTCACCTAAGGCCCCGCACCAACACTTTCGGTGCGGTAAACAGGTTTCGCAGCAAAATCGCGTATGCCGTACATAAGTTTTACCAGGAGCGCGGATTTTACTACATGCACTCTCCTATCATCACCGCAACCGACGCCGAGGGAGCGGGAGAGCAGTTCTGGGTTACCGCTTTTGACCTCTACAATATCCCCAAAATCGACGGGAAAGTAGATTACGATAGGGACTTTTTCGGTTCGCGGACGTTTCTAACCGTCTCCGGACAGCTGGAGGCCGAGATAATGGCGCTGGCGCTGGGTGACGTCTACACTTTCGGACCGACCTTCCGGGCGGAGAAATCCAATACCCCCCGGCACGTGTCCGAATTCTGGATGATAGAGCCGGAGATGGCGTTCTGCGATCTCGATGAGAACATGCAGTTGGCCGGCGAGTTCTTGATGTATCTTTTCGAATACGCCCTCAACGAATGCTCCGAGGAGATGGAGTTTTTTAACAAATGGATCGAGAAAAACAGGATCAGCACCCTGGAGAAACTATTGAAATCGAAATTCGAGATCGTCACTTATACCGAAGCAGTGGAAATTCTTAAAAAGGCCAAAAAGAAATTCGAATTCCCGGTGGATTGGGGAGTGAGTCTGCAGGCGGAACACGAACGTTATTTATGCGAGGAGCATTTCAACGCCCCGGTCATGGTAAAGGATTACCCCAAGGATATTAAGGCGTTTTACATGCGCCTTAACGATGACGATAAAACGGTGGCGGCGGTCGACGTGCTGGTACCGCAGATCGGCGAGATTATCGGAGGCAGCCAGAGAGAGGAACGGCTCGACGTTTTGAAAGAACAGGTCAAGCTGTTCGGCGTCAATGAGGAAACCCTCTGGTGGTATTACGATCTTCGCAAATACGGCTCGGTGCCCCATTCCGGCTTCGGGCTCGGTTTCGCACGCGTGCTCATGTATATGTCCGGCATGGCCAATATCCGGGATGTAATCCCCTGCCCCCGCACGCCCAGAAATGCGAAATTTTAGGTTCGCGGGCAAAACATGGCGGCTGGATGGATATCATTGATGATGCCAGTTAAAGCCCAGTATTTCGGGCTGATAAGCCCCGAAAGCGGAAGAAAACCCTCGACACCCGCGGGACGGGAGACCTTTATCAGCTTCCCCCCCGACTCATAATATTTATACCAGAGGGTGAACTGGATTCCGATCAGAACGGTGGTGATGAAAAATCCGTACTGAATCAGCTTACGGATCTTCTTCCCGCTGTTGTACCATTTCCGTTTACTCTTGAGGTATTCGGTGTCGGGCTTTTTTTTCGCGGCCATTTCCATCACAAGTACAAATATAGATTATGCTTATAATTCAATGTTTGACATATGTCAAACGGCGGGAGAAAATAAAAACTTGACATTTTTATAGAATAGGTTATCTATACTCACGTAACAGCTTTGATTTTGCTTCTTTGAATCGTTAACGAAAATAACGTCTCACCAGGAGATAATAATGAAAAACGTGGCCGCCGTTTTTTTAATGTGCATGTTGCTGGCTATGGTAGGTATTGCCGGCGCCCAGAACGTAGAATATATAAACTCAACGTTCTGGACAGGAGTAAATGATATCAAAATTGCAGGAGACTACGCTTACTGCGCCTTCGTTAACGGGTTAACGATTCTTGACGTATCGGATTCCACCAGTCCGGCTTTCGTCAGCCATCTGCGTTGCCCGGGTCATGTGAAACGTATGGATTTATCGGGAAGTTACGCGTATATGGCCGGCGATTCATCCGGCCTTCAAATATTTAACGTCTCCGACCCTTCGACTCCCGTATTGAGCGGAAACTGCCAGACGCCCGGCGCCGCCAATGACGTTTTTATTTCGGGTTATTATGCCTACGTTGCGGATAGCGATTCGGGCCTTCTGGCTATTGACGTTACCGATCCTTCGATACCGGTGATAACCGGTTACTGCAATTTCCCTTACAACGCCCAGGCGGTTTTTGTTGTGGGTAGCTATGCGTATGTTGCGCTGGAGTGGGCCAACGGCGTTATGGGGGGGATAATAACAATCAATGTCAGCGATCCATCAAATCCCGCCTTATCGGGATCGTATGAATGTCTTGGAAGAGCCACCGATATTCACGTCGTCGGCAATTACGCCTATATCGGCAGCACAGTCGACGGACCGGAGTATCCCAATTACAACTTTTATGTTATTAACATAAGCGATCCATCGAATCCTCTTCAAACGTCGGTTTCTTATTTCTATCAGTCCGCCGCGGGCGCTTTATTCGTATCCGGCGATTATGCTTACGTCTCTTACGAGGCGGCTCTTATTACAGCCGGTTTTAAGGTAATAGACATTTCCGTCCCCACGAATCCGATCTTTATGGGAACCTATACTTTTCCCGGTCTGGGAGAGGGAGTTTTCGTTTCCGGCCATTACGCCTATGTGGCCGCCGAATTTAATGGAATTCAGATAATGGATGTTACTCAGCCTTCAACTCCAACTCTTGCAGGAAGTTACAATACGCCGGCATTCGCTCGCTCTATTTTCATCGAGGGAGATTACGTCTACGAGACAAATTGGCCCTACGGCTTTTATATAGCCGATATCTCCGATCCCTCCAGGCCGGCGATCGTTGGAAATTACGATACTCCCGGCTACGCCCTGGATATTTTCATCTGCCGAAATTACGCCTTTGTGGCGGATGGGACTTCCGGGCTGCAGATATATGATGTCTTGAATCCGTCAAATCCGGTATATACCGGAGCCTATTATACTCCCGGTAATGCCCGCGAAGTTATTATAAGCGGGGATTATGCCTATATAGCTGACGGTAGTTCCGGGCTTCAGTTGATAGATATCTCAGATCCATCATCTCCGGTATTTGTTAGCTCATATGATACACCGGGTGATCTTTACGATGTTTTCATCTCCGGTGACTACGCCTATCTGGCCGATTATCTGGAGGATTTGCTGATAATCATTAATATCTCCGACCCGGCGAATCCGGCATTTGTCGGAGATTATAATACGCCGGGTTCTCCCTACGATGTCGTCGTCTCGGGCGGGTACGCATATGTAGCTGATGCATCTTCCTTGCAAGTAATCGATGTCTCCGTCCCCTCCAGTCCTGCGTTCGCCGGAAGCTTCGATACTCCCGATAATGCCAGGGATGTATCCATCTCCGGGAATTACGCCTATATCAACGATAAATCTTCCCTTCAGATATTAGATATATCCGATCCCTCTAATCCCGTCTTTGTGGAAAGCTACGATAGCTCATTTTTAGGCCGGTTCTACCGGGATGTTTCCGTAGTTGGCGATTATGTTTATTTGGGGGAAACTTATTCCGTTATAATACTGGAGTTAGATTCACCGGGATGTGATTACATTATCGGAGATGTTAACGACAGCGGAAATTATAACGGCCTGGATATTACTTACGGTGTCGCCTTCTTCAAGGGCGGTCCTGCTCCCGCTTATGAATGCGAGTGCCCGCCCCACGGCGTCTGGTATGTTGCCGGTGATGTTAACGGAAGCTGTTCTTATAACGGGCTGGATATCACATATGGCGTAGCTTATTTCAAGGGCGGCTCAGACCCAATCCCTTGTTCGGACTGCCCGCCGGGGGATTAATGCAATAATGAATTATTCAAATTAGACGGGGCGGTTGGTACTGTTTAAATTGGGATTAATAATAAGGATAAAATGAGAAAGAGCCGGGAACTCCCCGGCTCTTTTTTAGCAATCTATTTATCCAAAACTAAGTTTCGGATTTCAGCGTTTTCTCCAGAAACGGTTTCATCAGGTCTATAGGGATGGGGAACAGGGTAGTCGAGTTTTTCTCGGAGGAAATCTCCACCAGGGTCTGCAAATAACGAAGTTGAATACCGACCGGGGTTTCGCCGAGGATTTTAGCGGCTTGATTGATTTTTACTGAGGCCTGCAATTCGCCTTCCGCATGGATAACTTTAGCGCGACGTTCTCTCTCGGCCTCGGCCTGGCGGGCGATGGCCCGCTGCATTTCCTGGGGCAGGTCGACATTTTTAACCTCGACAACGCTGACCTTGACTCCCCAGGGTTCGGTCTGCTCATCGATAATCGTTTGCAGCTCCTGGTTTATCTTGTCTCTTTCTGACAGAAGCGAATCAAGCTCTGCCTGCCCCAGAATGGAGCGGAGCGTGGTCTGGGCGATCTGGGAGGTGGCGTAGATATAGTCCTCTACATCGACGATAGCTTTCTGTGGATCCATAACCCTGAAATAAACCACCGCGTTGACTTTTACGGTAACGTTATCGCGGGTTATGATATCCTGTGGGGGAACGTCCATGGGCACGGTCCGCAGGCTGACCTTAACCATCTTATCGACAATGGGGATAAGCAGAATAAGCCCCGGACCTTTCGCCCCGATAAGCCTGCCGAGCCTGAATATAACGCCCCTCTCATACTCCCGCAATATCCTGATGGCATTGGCCAGTATGAACAAAACCAATACCACTACCACAATAATAGGAAACATCGATCCTGGTACCATTTTACCCTCCCGTTTATTTAATCTTTATAATCTCTCTACCTTAAGTTCCATACCCTTGACGTCAACGACTTTTATTTTGGTATTCGGTTCGATTTGGACTTCGGAAACGGCTTTCCAGTATTCGCCGTGGATAAACACCGACCCGCCTTCGGGTCCGACGGCCGACTTTGCCAAACCGATCTCTCCCACTATTCCTGCCTGACCGGTCTCAACTTTCTTTTTGTGTGCTCTTATGGAAAGCCAGGCGGCCAGGAAAAAGAACAATGTAAATACTATTACAACCGGGATAATAACCGAAAGCGATATACTTTTATAAGGCCATTCGGTATCGTTGACCAGCATCAATGATCCCAAAAACAGGCTTATCACTCCACCACCTCCAAGGATTCCGTGACTGGTAATTTTTACCTCGAGTAAAAACAACACCAGCGCCAGCAATATTAAAAGCACCCCCGCGAAGTTGATGGGGAGGGCCTGAAATGAAAACAGAGCCAGGATTATGGCTATACCGCCAATTACGCCGGGCAGAATGGCGCCGGGATTCGAGAATTCGAAATATAGCCCCAGCATGCCGATGGTCATAAGTATATAGGCGACGTTGGGATCGGATAAAATCTCGAGAACCTGGTTGGCGAAACCGATGTTGAGCGGGATCTTCTCGGCGTCTTCCGTATTGAGTACATATTCTCCGGTAATCATGTCCACGGTTTCGCCGTCGATCTGCTCCAATAGATCATCCAGATCATCGGCCACATAATCTATCACGTTCATTTCCAGCGCCTCGAATTCGGTGGCGGAAACCGATTGTCTGACCGCCTCCTCCGCCCATTCGATATTACGTCCTCTTTTCTGACCCAGGGTTT
>CBFCYP010000018.1:0-31372 GCA_965602185.1 uncultured bacterium | reverse complement strand
CGCTGAACTTCCAATCCGATAAGATTACAGATTTTGGTGCCGGGATTGACGATGTCAGCAACTCCTACCTGTATCTGAATATGGGACTGTGGTTCTAAGTGCAGAAAATTAAATGATAAAGTCTCGTAGGAGTCGGGTAACCCGACTCCTACGTTTTTTTCTGTTATTTCTTAAGATTTTCTTTTATCCTCATAAGCTCTTTTACGCCCTCCTCAATCTCGGCCATATTTTCAACCTCGGAGTAAAACAGGGGAGAGGCATCGATTGAATGAGCCTGGTTATGCCTCAATACCTCGCCAAAAATTCCGGGAGGAGCATATCCAGAACTAAAAAATGTAAACATAATAGCCAGAATTGCCAGGCCGATAAAAAACCTGAACCATCGCTTCAACAATTCTTTATTCTCTTCAATCAACCGCATTCGCACGAAAAACCGATATTAAATAGCGCCCGGGAAAAAGACCATAAAGGCCAGAAACGCGATAAACAGCGTCAGAAATAGGTTGAACGATTGCCCGACGACATACAGGGTCAGCGGTTTGCCGCCCTCCATCCGGCTTGCCAGATCCTTGAAGTTCGATTCCAGTCCTATGGCCACGAACGCCAGGCAGAAGAACCATCCCCGCAAAACCTTAGTGACCGGATTTATATAGGTGCTTTCAACCAGGTTGAAATTGCCCTGCATGGCCGGTACCATCACAAAGGAGAATAGAAGTGACGCCGCCAGGAATCCGATTACGAATTTAGGGAAGCGGTACCAGATCTCCATGGCGCGGGGTTTGCCGTCGGTTTCGCACTGTTCGCGATTGACGACCGTCACCCAGTAAATGGCGATAACAAAAGCCATTAATCCGATAAGAACGTTCTGAATCATTTTTACCACCGCGGCCACCTTCTCCGCGTCGGGGCCCAGCATGGAGCCGGCGGCCACTACCGCGCCGGTGGAGTCGATGGTGCCGCCCATCCAGGCGGCGCCCAGGATATCGTTCATCCCCAGGAATTTTATGCCGAGCGGCATGAAAAACATCATCAGAACCGTGAATATCAAAGTCATTCCCACCGCCAGCGTCAGGTCCTCTTTCTTGGCGCAGCAGGCCGCCGCCGCCGCGATAGCCGCCGAAACCCCACATACCGAAGTAGCGCAGGCGATTATTATAACCAACTCCTTGTTTTTCATCTTTAGAAAAGAGGTGCCGAATTTGTACATGAAGATTACCACTACCGGCGTGACGATCCAGGCCACCATAAGCCCCGGCGGGCCCAGAGAAAGGATTTTCTTAAACAGAATTTCGGCCCCCAGAAGCACCAGGCCTATCTTAATAAAAAGCTCCGTTTTGGCCCCCGATTTAAGCCAGGCCGGAGTGCCGATGGTGTTGGATATCAAAAGCCCCACCAATAGGGCCCACAGGGCGTAACTCAATCCCCAGTATTTTATATTTACCTGGTTGGCGATCCAGTAGGAGATAACCGCGATGGCAAAAACCCCCAAAAAGCCGGCGATGTACTTTCCGACTTTTTCAGTTTTCATAAAGGCGATTCCAATAGCGGTCAGAACTGCCACGAAAATCATCAAAAGTAAAAGCGGAATGAAAATATTCCCGACAACTACGTTATCCTTGACGATCATGAAGGCTGTTAAGGGATCTCCGGTCCATTTGCCGATTTTCGGTATCTTCGGGATTATTTTCGTAATTGAGCCGAAAATTATAATAAAACCGATCCAGACCGCCCACCAATCCTCGCTTTTCCAGAGCGAACTTATTCCTCTTTCCATAATCCCAACCCCCTGTGCGGAGTTTTTTCAATTAGTTCCCTGCCTTAAACCGTAAATATATACTATCAAAAATTGATCGTATCAACGATTTTGCCGATCTAGATGAAACAATTTTCGAATAATTATTATATAGATATTATCATCACGGCGGTGTTATAATTAATGTATGAAGGAGGATAATTTCGAAAAGCTGAAAAAACTGCTGTCCGAAAAGATACTCGTTATTGAGGGTGCCAAAGGCACCATGATACAGAAGCGGGGACTTACGGAAGCCGATTTCCGGGGAGTCCGTTTCGCAAATCATAATATCGATCTCAAGGGAAACAATGAAATATTGGCCCTGACAAAGCCTGAAATCCTGGAATCCATTCACCGGGAGTTTGCCGAAGCCGGCGCCGATATGCTCAGCACAAGTACTTTCAGCGGTAACGGTATTTCGCAGTCGGATTATAAAACCGCCGAATATGTGTATGAGATTAATCTCGAAGCGGCGAAGATCGCGCGTAAGGTTGCCGATGATTTTACATTGAGAAACCAGGAAAAACCGCGATTCGTAGCCGGATCTCTGGGTCCTACCAACAAGACCTGTTCCCTATCCCCTGACGTCAACAATCCCGGCTATCGCGATACTACTTTCGACCGTATGAAAGAGATCTATTTCGAACAGGCGAAGGGGTTGCTTGACGGGGGAGTAGACTTATTTCTGCTTGAAACCGTTTTCGATACTTTAAATGCCAAGGCGGCGATTTTTGCCATCAAAAGCCTTTTAAATGAACGCAAGATCGATATGCCGATCTGGATATCCGGGACCATTGTTGATTTGAGCGGCCGCACTTTATCGGGGCAGACCATAGAGGCTTTCTGGATATCAATCATGCATGCCGATCCGTTGATCGTAGGATTGAACTGCTCCCTCGGCGCCGAATCGCTAAGACCTCATATCGAGGAACTGTCCAGGGTGAGTGATACATATGTCTCTATCTACCCCAACGCCGGGATGCCCAACGAGTTCGGCGAATACGACGAAACACCGGAATACATGGCTGGTATTTTGAAAGAGTTTGCCGAAAGCGGCTTTTTAAACATAGTCGGGGGATGTTGCGGATCGACTCCTGAACATATTAAGGCTATATCCAAAGCCGTCAAAAATAATTCCCCGCGAAAAATCCCGAATCCGGAAAGATACAGCAGGTTAAGCGGCCTCGAACCGCTTGAAATCCGCCCCGATTCGCTTTTTGTCAATGTGGGAGAAAGGACCAACGTAGCCGGTTCGAAGAAATTCGCACGCCTGATAAAAGATGAAAAATACGAAGAGGCTCTCGCGGTTGCCCTCCAGCAGGTGAGAAACGGCGCGCAGGTGATCGACGTCAATATGGATGAGGCGATGATTGACTCTGAAACCGCCATGACCAGTTTCCTGAATATGGTCGCCTCCGAACCGGAAATCAGCCGCGTTCCCGTAATGATCGATTCCTCAAAATGGAGCGTGATAGAAGAGGGTTTGAAGTGTCTTCAAGGCAAGGGAATCGTAAACTCCATAAGTCTTAAAGACGGGGTGGAGGAGTTTAAGACAAAGGCATCTCTGGTTCGCATGTATGGAGCCGCCGCCATCGTGATGGCTTTCGACGAAAGAGGCCAGGCCGATTCCTACAAAAGAAAAATCGAAATATGCAAAAGGTCTTATAGAATTTTAACCGAGGAAATCGGATTCCCGCCTGAGGATATAATTTTCGATCCCAATATCTTCGCCGTCGCAACCGGCATAGAAGAACACAACAGCTACGCGCTGGATTATATTAAAGCCTGCAAGACGATCAAGGAATCCCTGCCATATTCTCTGGTAAGCGGCGGGGTCAGCAATCTTTCGTTTTCGTTCAGAGGCAATGATACCATCAGGGAGGCGATGCATTCGGTATTTCTTTATCATGCCATAAACGCCGGCATGGATATGGGCATTGTTAACGCCGGCCAGTTGGTGGTATATGACGAAATTCCAGCCGAACTGCGTGAGGTTGTAGAGGACATTATCTTAAATAGAAGAGATGACGCTACGGATCGGCTTACTGAAATTGCCGGTGAATATAAAGGCGAAAAGAAAAAGAAAATTGAAGATCTCAGTTGGCGTCAACAATCAGTCGAGGATCGGCTTTCGTACGCTCTGGTAAACGGTATAACGGATCATATAGATTCCGATGTTGCGGAAGCGTTAAAAGCCTATAAGCGTGCCCTGGATGTCATTGAGGGACCGCTGATGAACGGTATGAATACCGTAGGTGACCTTTTTGGTTCGGGCAGGATGTTCCTGCCGCAGGTGGTGAAATCTGCCCGGGTCATGAAAAGGGCCGTAAGCTATCTTACGCCGATACTGGAGTTTGAAAAGAAAGGCGTAAAGATAGGCTCCGCCGGAAAAATCCTGATGGCCACGGTCAAAGGCGACGTTCACGATATCGGTAAAAATATCGCGGGAGTGGTGCTGGCCTGCAACGGTTATGAGATTATCGATCTTGGCGTAATGGTTCCCGCCGACAAAATTTTGAGGAAGGCCGAAGAAGAAGAGGTCGATATCATCGGTTTGAGCGGCCTGATAACCCCGTCTCTCGACGAGATGGTGCATGTGGCGAGCGAAATGGAGAGATTGAAATTTGATATTCCTCTTCTTATCGGCGGAGCTACCACATCAAGGATTCATACTGCCGTAAAAATTGAACCATCCTACAGCGCAACGACAATCTATGTGAAAGATGCTTCCAGGAGCGTGGGCGTAGTTGGAAATCTGTTGAGCGATGAAAAAAGGGATAAATTCTCTAGTGATATTAAAGCCGAATACGTCAAAGCAAGGGAAAACCATGCGAGAAGAAAATCCTCATTTAATATAATCACAATTGAGGAGGCCAGAGACAGGCGATTTGAGATCGATTTTAGTTCATATAATCCGAAGTGCCCTGAAAAAATGGGTATAACTGTATTCGAAGACTACCCGTTGGTCGAGCTGATTCACTATATCGATTGGACACCTTTTTTCCGGGTCTGGGAGTTGAGTGGCAAGTTCCCGGCGATATTCGATGATCCAAGGATCGGCGAGCAGGCCAAAGAGCTTTTCGGCGACGCCGGAAAACTGCTTGATAAAATTGCCCGGGAGAAGTTACTGACGGCGAAGGCGGTCATCGGGCTTTTCCCCGCGAATTCCGTGGAGGACGATATAGAGATATACGCCGATGAAAACAGGGATAAGGTTCTTACGGTTGCCCATAATCTTCGCCAGCAAAAGGGGAGATCTACCCGCGGATTCAACGCCTGCCTGTCCGATTTCGTCGCTCCGAAGGAATCTGGTATCGAAGATTATATAGGGGGCTTCGTGGTCTCTGCGGGATTCAGCGCCAGGGAACTCGCCGAAAAATATAAAAATGCGGGGGATGATTACATCTCCATAATGGTTAAAGCCCTGGCGGATCGGCTCGCCGAGGCGTTCGCCGAAAGGATACATGCCCGGGTCAGGAAAGAGTTCTGGGGTTACGCTCCCAAAGAGGACCTCATCAACAGGAAGTTAATCGCGGAGGAATATCGGGGTATCAGGCCGGCCGCCGGATATCCGGCTTGCCCCGACCATACCGAAAAAGGGATATTGTTCGATCTGCTTGGAGCCACCGATAAAATCGGAGTAACGTTAACAGAAAGCTACGCCATGGACCCCGCCGCCTCGGTGAGCGGATGGTATTTCTCACATCCGGAATCGTGCTATTTCGGGCTGGGCAAAATAGGGGAGGACCAGGTCAAAGATTACGCCCTCCGCAAGGGAATGTCGGTGGAAGAGGTGGAACGCTGGCTGAAACCCAATCTGGTATATAAATAAACTATTTCATAATTAAAAAATGCCGGAGGTCGGAATCGAACCGACACGGGGGGCGAACCCCACTGGATTTTGAGTCCAGCGCGTCTACCAGTTTCACCACTCCGGCATCCAAACGGATATTATAGCCATGAACCACTGCAAGTCAAGATTAATGTAAGAAGACCAATATTTAAATATTGATATATATCGGCGCCGGCACAAAACATACTATAAATGCTATTATGCTGATAAAACCAACAATCTTTCTGCTTGTCCCCAGAGGAACCTCATCCATGACGGTGGGCGGATGCTTCGGGTTAAGAAGTAATCCGATAAAAATCCAGACCATCCATCCGGGCCAGTAGAAAGATAAAACCGCGAGAGCTATTAAAGCCAGAACGGCTACCGATTTTTGCATCTTTCCAAATAACGCATAGGCGATATGACCGCCGTCGAGCTGCCCCATAGGAATAAGATTAAACATGGTGACTAACAATCCCACCCAGCCGGCAAATCCCACCGAACTAATAATTAAAACATTTTCCCCTTCAACCGGTCCTTTTATTAGATGTGTAATAAATTTGAATAGCAATGACTCGCCAAAGAAAATTCCTGAAATCTCATCGGTCATCGGCTGAACAGTGGAGCTTTTTATACCGATTGCCAAAACGACAATCGATATTATCAATCCGGCCAGAGGGCCGGCCGCTCCCACGTCCAACAACTGCTTTTTATTAATAAAGGCCGATTTGGATTTTATAAAAGCGCCAAAAGTCCCGATTATGGTTATCCCCGGAGGAGCCGGAATAAAGTATGGAAGCGAGACATTGACCTTATGATACCGCGCGGCGAAATAATGTCCGAATTCGTGGAAAACCAGAATAGCCAGGAGGGACAGGGAAAAAGGCAGGCCGCTGAAAATCACCGCGAATGGTTCTTTGAGTATAAAAAGCGGATCTGAGATCCAATCGACGCCTTCCCATAAGGCGCCGGTCAGGATAGTGGTTACACCGGTTATTAAAAACAGTATAATATTAATCCAGGGAAACTTTTTAACTTTTTGTCCAGCCCGCTTGAGCCTGACCAGAAGATAAGGATCAGTGGAGATTATATCGATATCTAATCCGAAATCCGCCAGCCGCGAGCTTATTTCCGGCTTTCTGAAGCTCAGATCGGATTTTGGCAATCCTTTAAGAAGTATCTCTTTTTTTGAACTGAAAACCGCGATAATATCGGCCAGTCCATCAAGTCTCTCCGAAATCTGCTGAGCCAGATTTTCCGCCATTGGTTCCTCTCGTCTATTTAAAGGCCGCTTTTAGAAATCTACTTTATAATATAACTTTATTAAAATACAATAAGTATCCCGGAAATTCAGCTAAAAATGGTTTGACAATTACCCGGCTGTTTCTATCTTGTTATTTGTCAACTTGATAGGGTGACGGAGTGTTTTACAATTTCGAATGGGCGTTATTTTCTTATTGTAATACTTTAGGATCGAGGATAGAAAAGAATCTGGAGCAAGCGCAAAAAGATACAAAAACCTGCCGATTTTATAATAGCAGGAGAACAACATAGCCATCCGGTCGGATTCAACTGAATCGGACATTCGACCGAAAAGTTAGATGTAATGGGAAAAGCCGAAAACAAAGATCCCTTCAAGGAACCCACTGAAAAGTTTGATGTTAAGGATTTGCCGCCGGATAGCCTCATCGGCGCGTTAACTGATTCCAATAAGAACCTCAGACGGAAAATCTTCGATCTGTACACGATTTTCGAGATTTCCCGCCACCTGAATTCGATGCTCGACGTACGGTCTCTGCTGGATGCGATCCTGTTTACCTGCATAGGGCAGATGGGTGTTTCCGGCGCGTCGATTATCGTGGTTGACCCGGAGACGGGCGAGATATCGAAATTTAATTCCAAAGGTATGATATTGCCCAAAGGAATGGATATCGCGATATCGCGCCTGGGGCCGCTTGCAAGATTTCTCCAAAGAAATACGAAATCCCATAAAAAGGCCGATATTCTATCGGAAATGCCGGAGGGCTCGGGAGATTGGAATCTTCTATCCGCGATGGATATCGAATTGGTGGTTCCGTTGGTCGCGAAAGGCAATCTACTGGGTATACTGTTTCTTCCCGCGAAACTTTCGGGCGACGACTTTTATGATAATGACCTGGAATTTGTTTCCATTCTGGTAAACCAGCTAAGCGTAGCCCTGGACAATGCGGGTTTGTATGAAAATGAAAGAAAGGCGCTTTCCGAATTAAAAGCCACTCAACAAAGATTGATAGAAACCGAAAGGCTGGCGGCGCTGGGCACCCTTTCGGCCTCTATCGCGCACGAAGTCAATAATCCGCTGGCGATAATCAAGAACTACCTGGCCATAATCGGAAAATTAGCGGATGACAATATCGATATTAAAAATCATGTCAACGTCGTGCATGGGGAGGTTAATAGAATCGCGGTTATCGTCAGGCAACTGCTGGATTTTTACCGACCCACCCTGGAGGAAAAAACGGAGATTAATATTTGCGAAATCCTGAGATCCACTCTTGAACTCTTAAAGATTAAACTGACGAACGCCGGAATAAACGTAATCCCCAAAATGGAAAACCGAGCGTGTGAAATTATCGGTTCTTCAGATAAGATAAAACAGGTATTTTTAAATATTCTTCTTAATGCCCGTGACGCCATGCCGGACGGCGGAGATCTAATCATTTGCGAGAGAGAATCGAACGAATATGTGGAGGTCGAATTTTCGGACACCGGAAAAGGTATTGACGATGAGGATCTGCCGCATATCTTTGAACCGTTTTATACGGCGGGAAAGCAATCGGGAACGGGATTGGGATTATCCGTATGTTATGGTATAATCAGATCACATGAGGGCAGTATTACCGCCGGACACGGTAAATATGGAGGAGCGACTTTTTCAATAAGGTTGCCCTTAAAGGGAAAAAATGCCGCAGAATAAGATATTGATTATCGATAATGAACCCAGGATGGTGGATAGCCTTAAAACGTTGTTATCTATGGAGGGGTACGACGTTGTGGGGGAGCAGAATTCATCCCGAGCTCTGAGTCTTATGGAGAAATCAAAATTCGATCTTATTATATCCGACATAAGAATGCCGGAAATTGACGGCATAGAGATCCTGAAAAGAGCCCGCGAGAAAGATCCGTTTATGGGCGTGATCCTTATAACCGGATTCGCCTCGCTGGATAGCGCCCGGCACGCAGTTGACAAGGGCGCATACGGTTATCTTACCAAGCCTCTGGAAATAGATGAACTCAAACTGGCCGTAGAGAGAAGTCTGGAAAAAAGGAACGCCGAGCTTGAAAAATTACGTCTTCTAAGCGAATTGAAAGAAGCCAATGAGAAACTTCAACTGAAAATCGCTCAGATGGACGCTCTCACCAGCGCCGGGAATCTCCTGGCAACAACCACCGATCCGAGAGAGACTCTCACGTCAATCCTCTCCATGGCCATAGACGTTATCGGCGCAAAACTGGGATCGGTGATGATAATCGATCCTGTAAACAACGATCTTTTTATCGGGGTGTCCTGTGGATTGGATAAAGACGTGGTTCGAAATACGCGAATGAAAATCGGATCGTCCATATCAGGGTATGTCGCCGAAACCGGCCGACCTCTGATTGTGGAGGATATAGAAAAGGACCCTCGTTTTTCAAGAATTAACCGCGAAAAATATGAATCCAAGTCGCTTATATCCGTACCCCTTAAGTATAAAGATGAGATTTTCGGTGTGATAAACCTGAACAATAAGGTTAATGGCCAGCCATTCGATCAGGACGACCTCGATCTCTTGAATTCGCTGGCGGCGCCGGCGGCGGTCGCAATAGACAGGGCCAACCTTATAACGGATAAAACGAAAACAATCAACGATCGCACCATACTGCATAACCTCGCCGAAACGGTCTCAATGCTGGACAAGCCGGAAAAAATCGGAGAAGAAACCTTCGATAACCTTCGGGAACTCCTGGGGATCAAAGCTATTTACTGGTATGACTACCTGGAAAGTTCAGTCGAAATACATCTTGAATTCTTTCACGGGGATATTCCCGAAAAGACTCTTCCCGATCATCTGCGTACCTTTAAACTTCGGCAAAGATCGGTAACCTTGGGAAAATCGTCCAGCGCCGATAGGATCATCGAAAACCTATCTGAACTGTTAACGGAATTTAGTAAATATTTCGATAACAGACGCAATGTTATTCCGCTACCGATTTTTCTCAAACGAACTCTGGCCGGCGTAGCAATCCTCGTTTTCGAACCCGATATAGAATTTGGTTCGTCCCGGAGAGAACTCGCCCTGCTTGCGCTCACCCAAACGGCCGCAATTTATCAGCGCCAGAAAGCGGTCCTGAACGCTACGCAACTTGTGACCATGGGCAAACTATTGGCTGAAATCGGGCATGATCTGAAAAAGCCGCTCACCAATCTCAAAGGTTCGGTTCAGATCTACAAAAAAAAGATTACCGAAGATCCCGCGGAAGAATATTTTCAGGAGGCCGAAAAGGAAATCAACCGCTTATCGGAACTGGTCAAGGAGATGGTCGAATTCTCCAACCCCAATATGTATCAAACAAAAAAGATTCAGATCAGCGATATTATCGATAAGACCCTGAATTTATTGAAAACCGATCTAAAAAATAAAGAGATCGAAGTGGTTAAAATTTACGAGTCTCAGATGCCGGAAATTTCACTCAATGATCACGAGATGCTGCAGGTTTTTATTAATATTATACTTAATGCTGTCGATAGCATGGATAGAGGTGGCAGGCTTACCATCGAAATCAATAGGGTTTTCGACGATGGGAAAAACTGGGCTGGTATCTCCTTTATGGATACCGGCCATGGAATACCGGAAGATAAGCTGAACGAGATTTTCAACAGATATTACACAACCAAAAAGACGGGGACGGGTTTAGGGCTGGCCATTGTAGAACGGATCGTGGCGGTGCATAACGGAAGATTGTCGGTATCGAGCGAAGTGAACAGGGGAACAAATTTCATTATAGAACTGCCAATTTAAGATGAACGGCAAATCGATAAATATTCTTGTAATTGATGACGATCCTAAAGTCCCCTGGATACTGTCGGAGGGACTCGGGAACGGATACACCGTCGATTCGGTTAGAGACGGCAAAGAGGGCATAAATAAAATCTCTCAAACCCCGCATTCTAAAAGACCGGAACTTATCCTGCTTGATATACAGATGCCGGGAATGAACGGCATTGAGGTACTGGAAAAACTCCGCGGCATCGACGATAGAATCGACGTCATCATGCTTTCCGGGCATGGCGACACTAAAAATATCGTGGATTCCGTCAAAAAAGGAGCGGCGGAGTTTATCAACAAACCTTTCGACGTAAGAGAGGTCGAAATTCACATCCGTTCGGTACTGGAAAAAAGGCGCTTAAAAGAAGAACTCACGGAGCTCCGAAAAAAAATAAAAGAATCGGAGAAAGAGGTTCTGATCGGCGATTCCCTGCCCATGGTGGAGATTAAAAATCTAATCGAAGAGGTCGCCGATTCTGAGTTGACGGTTTTAATCAGGGGCGAATCCGGGACCGGAAAGGAGATAGTAGCACGCCTGATACACCTGAAATCGGCGAGAAAGAATGCGCCTTTTGTAAAAGTCAACTGTGCCGCTATTCCCCGGGATCTTCTGGAGGCCGAGCTTTTCGGATATGAAAAAGGAGCCTTTACGGGTGCCCATAAAACCAAGCCTGGACGTTTCGAAGTCGCCAATAGCGGCACCATGTTTCTTGACGAAATCGGCGATATGCCCATGGAACTGCAATCCAAACTGCTCCAGGTGCTCGAACAGCAGGAATTCGTGCGGGTGGGCGGTATTAACAATATTCACGTAGATGTTCGCATAGTATGCGCCACCAATAAAAATCTCGATGACGCCATTGCCAAGGCGATATTCCGGGATGATCTATTTTATAGACTAAATGAAATAACCGTAAATCTCCCTGATCTTGCCGGAAGGAGAAGCGATATTCCCCTCCTGGTCGACCATTTTTTGGACAAGTATTCGATCCTGTATAAGAAAGAACGCATGGAGCTAAAGTCGGAAACCATCAGGCAGCTCCAGAATTTCGATTGGCCCGGCAATGTCCGTCAGCTCGAAAACCTTATCAAACAAATCGTTGTGCGATCCGACGAGAATATCATTTACGATACCCTAAAAGGACCGATCTCGGGAGCGGGGAGGAAAGCTTCAAAGGTCGATTTATCCGACGGTGACTTTTCCATGAAAAAGAAAGTCCAGGAAACGGTGTCGGAAGTAGAAAAAATGATGATAACACAGGTACTTCATAAAACCAACTGGAACCGCCGCAAGGCGGCCAAAATGCTCGATATCAGTTATCGTTCTCTTTTATATAAGATTAAGGAATACAAAATCATAGATTGACAATGCATTAATTGTGAAAGTTTTTGCATTTTGCGAAAATGTGTTTATTTAACTCGCCCAATTATTATTTCGTACCTTTCTTAATCAAACAATCTAACTTATTGGTATTGCTGTAAATAGTAGATTGTCATCAGAATAACCGATGAACTGCTCTATATTTATCTTAACGGCACTTAATTTGCTTTTTATCCGGTTGAGCTAAATAGCGGTTTTCGATGTCATCTTTGAGGATTCAGCAGCTTGTTTTTAATCGAAACAGGGCGAGAAAAATGTACCGTAATGATTATTTTAAAAATCGGGCAATGGAGGAGGTTCAGAGAGTAAAAAGATATCCCTCCTTCGTATCATTGTTATCTCTTGATCTATCGCATATCACTTCGGAAGAGGAACTGGAAAACTTCGAAAACCTGGGAAAATTTTACGGCGCCCTGCGGGAGTTGATAGAAAAATCGATTCGGGATACGGATCTGATTTCAGATATCTACGGCGGCAAAATCGCCATATTGCTTATTGAGACTCCGAAAAACGGCGCCCTGATATTATCGGAAAGACTTAAAGAATCCATAAAATATTTCCTCTGCAACAATACCAAATCGCCGTTGAACTGGCGTGTCCCGAGTAGGGAAAGCAGTTTTCCCAGTCCCAATAACGACGAAAAAAGTTTTATAAACGCTGTAAACGAAATTAATTAAAAAATTAGACTATATTCAGTCGCCTCTATCGAAAAGCGGGGCCAGCTTCTTTGATATCTCTTCCAGCAGATTTTTATCCTCTTCGCTAAAAGCGTTTACGGTATTTGAATCGACATCGATTTCGCCTTTGACCTCGTCACCTGAAATTATCGGAACCACGATTTCCGATTTTGTTTCAAAAGTGCATTCAAGATACCGCGGATCGGAATGAACGTCGGGTACGATTATGGTTTTTTTCTGTCTTATCGCCGCGCCGCAAATCCCTCTATCGATCTGTACCCTGGGAGTGGATGTCGGATCGCCGCGGTACGGCCCCAGAGATAAAACACCGTCATCTCCCAGTAGATAAATCCCGGTCCAATCATAATGTGGTACACTGGCCTGCAGTAGCGCGACTATGGCTTCCAGGGCCGAATCTCTATTTGGAGAGGTTCCGATCAAACCATCGGCTAATTTCAATATCTGGTATTTGGAGATGTCGGGAAAAAATTCGTCCGTCATGAATTCCGTCCTGTGCTTGCTCCACTCAGTGTGTAAAGGTATTCATCGGGAGTATTTACCTTAACGGCGCAGCCCGGTCCCACGATCAGTCTCCCCGGCCGCACCGATCTTAGAGAATCCGAAACCTGTTTTTCTATATCTTCCACAGGCCCGTTCAGAAGCGGACCGTTCTGATCGACCCCCGTAAGGAATATCTTATCGGTTATCTGGTCCGCCTGCTCAATTGAGAGGTTGCCCTCTTCGAACGGATTCCAGCTTATGACCGATACGGGGTAATCCCTGAAAATCGGAAGCATATTATTGGTTTTGCATACATGCATGATATTGAAAAAACCGCCGGAAGCGGCATTTAAGACTTTCAGATCATAATGACGGCCGAACTCCAGGTATTGATCTTCGGTAAGCCTCTCCCTGGAAGCCCATTCCGTGGTGGCGAAAAATATCCCGGCCATCCCGATATTCATCATTTCCCCAACGTACCCGATAAAGGTCTCGGTGATATTTTCCAGAGCCCCGTGCAGCTCCCCGGGACCATCGATTAAAAGTTCGATAAATCTCTCGTCGCTTTCCACCAGATCGGCCGCTATTGAAAGAGGGGAGAAGATGGTCGGGACGCAATATATCTCGTTGCCGACCTTACTCAAAATCTCGTTACCCGCCGCCAGTATCTCTCCCAGAGATCCCTCTCGCCAATCCAGCGGTTTGATTTTCCGCCAGCTGGTTTCCTTTTCAACCGGGAATCGTTCCGCCACCGGTTTCTTTAAGGGATCGCCGGAATACCCGAATTTCACTCCCCAGCCTTCGACATGATACGATGCCCGGGAATTGATCTTCATAAAATCCCAATCAAATTTCTTTTGAAATTCTATCATGGAATTAACCAGATCATTCTTCGAATTCTCTCTATCGTAAAAGTGCCTCCATGCCGAAACGGCGGGACGATCCATCTCTTTCCCGCTCAAATGTCTGTCGATTCTCTCTTTGTGACTCAGCATCGATTTTTCTTTCGCTGGAAAGAATTAAAACGATTCGGGCTATTCATTCTGTGCCATATAATAAAAAAAGGCCCCATATGTCAATAGCGATAAAGGCTTCGGGATCGATGATTTATTACCGAGGGGATTTTCTATTGCTGACCGCCGAATCCACTATCTCTTTTAATTGATTTTGCGATCTCGATGCTCGATTCGAAACGCCCGAACGAGGGCATCAGATAAACGCCTTTGACCAAGGATCTGGATTTTTCTATAAATTCCACGGCGATCTCGGCGCCGATACTCTCAGATTTCTCACCCGCTTTATTCATAATTCCCCTTATTTCCATCGGTATGGATATGCCGGGAACCTCGTTGTGAAGGAATTGTGCATGTTTGTAGCTGACAAGTGGCAGCACTCCTACCAGAATCGGAATGGAATCATTATTGAATTTATCGAGGAATCGTTTCAAGGTATCGATCTCATATAACGGTTGAGTCATAATATACTGCCCGCCGGCCTCAATTTTTTGACGGAGTCTTTCCAATTCCAGATTCAGGTCGTCACTGGCGGGATTGGCCGCCACGCCAATAGAGAATTGCGTTGGTTTACCGATGGAATTACCCGCGAAATCGACCCCCGAATTCAAATTGGAAATAATTTTAATAAGCCCGATGGAATCGACGTCGAAGACCGCCGTGGCCTGCGGATAATCACCCAGGGATGGGGGGTCGCCGGTAAGCGCCAGGATATTCCTGATCCCGGTGGCATGAGCGCCGATAAGATCCGACTGCAGCCCCATCAAATTCCGGTCGCGGGTGGTGAAATGAAGGATTATATCGATATCAACCTCGGATTGGATAAGATGCGCCGACACCATACAACTCATTCTGACCCGGGCCATAGGGGAATCGGCTATATTTACCGCGTCAGCGCCCGCCTTTTTCAGATTCCTCGCCCCTTCTATCATCCTCGCCGGATTGGTTCCCTTGGGTGGATCGATTTCCACCGATATCACGAAATCCTTTTTCAACTTTTTGGTGAATGATGTCGTGACTCCTCCAGCCGACGCCATCAGCTTTTTAACCCTTTTTTCTATCTCTTTAATCCTGATTTTTGCTCTTCTATCAACCGTATCTCCGGTAATGGCGGCAACTTTTCTGATATGCTCGGGCGTGGTGCCGCAGCATCCCCCGATTATTCTTACGCCAACTCTGGCGAATAGGCGGGCGTACTCGGCGAAATAATCGGGCGATGATAAATAAATAAACCGGCCGCCATAATACCTGGGCAATCCGGCATTGGGCTGCGCCGCTATATAAGGCACACCCAGTTCCGCAAGCTGTTCGATAACCTCCAGCATTTTTTGTGGCCCGACCGAGCAATTGGCTCCGATCACTTCCACATCCAGCGGTAGGATCTTCTGCACCATTTCGGCAGGAGTACTGCCGAAGAAGGTCGATCCCTCGGTGGTAAAGGTCACCTGCGCCACGATGGGGAGGTCAGACACCGATTTCACCGCTTCTATGGCTACTACCATTTCATCCACCCGTGATATGGTCTCGATCATGAAAAGGTCCACACCGCCCTCCAGAAGGGCCTCAGCCTGCTCCCTGAAGGCCTCCCGAGCCTCGTTCAGTTTGATCTTGCCAAACGGCTCTATCGTCTTGCCCAGCGGCCCCATGGAGCCGGCGATATAAACATCGACACCGCTGATTTCCCTCGCCTCCCGGGCGATTTTTACCGATTTCAGATTAATATCCCGAAGCGAATTTTCGAGACCATGCGTCCCCAGCCTGAACCGGTTGCCCCCGAAACTGTTGGTCTCTATCATCTCCGCCCCGGCCTCGATATATTCCCGATGCACCTCGCCTACGAGGTCGGGCTGGGAGAGGTTAAGTTCGTCGAAACAGCGATCGTAGGACACACCTTTCTGGTTGAGATAGGTCCCCATGGCGCCGTCGCAGACGATTACCCCCTCATCGAGCCGCTTCTTGAAATCGATAGCCATTATTTGGAAATTTATGAGAAAATGGGGGTTGTGTCAAACAAACAGATGTCAGGAAGGAATTCCTGACGTCTCGGAATTGGAATATGCAGGCGGCCATTTTAATGGCCGCGACCCTGGCGCTACGCGAGATACTACCCCTTAAACAGATGTTTCAATATGAAGAGAACATTCTCCTTGCGCTCCCGGAGACGGCGATAATAGTAGGGGAACCAGTGGGTACCGAAGGGCACATATACCAGCATCCCGTAACCCTCCCGCGCCAGCTTTATCTGGCCGGAACGGTTGATGCCGTAGAGCATCTGGAATTCGTATCTATCTTTCCCGATACCTTTTTCCGCTGCATATTTCTTGGTGGCCTCGATCATGGCGTCATCGTGGGTGGCGATGGAGTGGAATATGCCGCTGTCCAGAAGCGTCTTCATGAGCGCTATAAAATTCTCGTTGACTTGCTCTTTCTTCTGGAAAGCCACCGATGCCGGTTCTTTGTAGGCGCCCTTGCACAATCGCACCCTGATACCGCGGCTGATCAGCTCGGCGATATCATCGGCGGAACGGCAGAGCATAGATTGAATCACCGTGCCGACATTATCATATTTGTCCACCCATCTATATACAAGATCGAGGGTACGCTGGGTATAATCTGAGCCCTCCATATCGATCCGCACGAAATTGCCCCGGCCGCGGGCGGCCTCGATTATGCGGTTGACATTGTCGAAACAGAAATTGTCGGAGATATCCAGTCCCATCTGGGTCAGCTTCACCGATACGTTGGCTTTTATATTCTCATGGTTTATAGTCTCCAGTACGTCGATATACTTATCGGCGAGGTCCCGGGCCATCCCTTCCGAGGAAACGTTCTCGCCGAGGATATCCAGAGAGGTCTTCATTCCCAGGGCGTTGAGCTCGCGCACCGCCCGGACAGCGTCCTCTTTTGTTGCTCCGGCAATGAACCGTTTGGCGAAAATTGTCAGTAAACCCATTCGTCCTCCAATTTCGGCGAGCTCAATCGAGCCGAATCAGCGCCCAATCTAAAAAGAATGGAGGTAAACGGCAAGTGAAAATATTCTCAAATTAAATTACTTTATATTGGGTGGTATGCTTTTTCGCCGGTAGGCGGATAAGCATGTTTCGATGATTTCTGCAGAGGCGTGTCATAATTTATTATGACCGCTGGTGAAGAGCCTGCCTGGTTGCCAAGAAAAACAAAACCCGTTGTCCCGGACCTGCTTGCCGGCCGGCAGGCTTGATCCGGGATCCCTTGGGTGGCCCTCATGGATTCCCGATCGGTCGACCCGGACCTCGATGAGCTCGGTCGAATCAAGGCTCCCGACGGGTTAGAGATTTCGAAAATGACAAATCCTGCTGGTTGCCAGGCGTTTGCCTTGCAACTGAAAAACCGTCAGGAATCCCGCCAAAGGCGGGACTGACGGCGCATTAGACAAATGAGGAAAGAAGACGTCAGGTCCGCTTGCGGTGGGCCTGACCTACTTTTTTAATCATATACAGCCTCCTTATGGACCTACAGGCTCTGTTAATTGCCGCCAGCCGGTGCTGTCCCAGCATATGATATTGAGATTCCCGAAACCAACCCTGATATCAGTGTAAATTATGCTGTCGCCGTCTGGCGAAAAACTGGGATATTCGGCATATTCCAGGAATTTTCTCAACTCGGTTTGATCGATATCATATGTCCATATGTAATATGACACTCCTGGAATAGTGGCGAAAGCAGCAATTCTCTTTTTTTCAATATCGGCGTCTATTTTTTTAAAACCGGTAATGCCATATGTCGAATCCCGAACAACTAATCTCCGATTTTGCCCGTGAGCATCTGATATGCATATCGATCCGCTGGGGAAATCTGTCCAATAATTAACGTATAATATTGAATCTGAGGAATACCATACGGGATAATCTCCCCAGGGGATTAAAAGGCGGTAATCCGAGCCATCAGGATTTAATGTATAAATACCGCTCGTTGGCCCCCCCCTCAATACACAGGCGATTTTTGAACCGTCCGGCGACCAGGCGGGGTAATAATATTCGCTTCCCCGAAGCAGGGTATCCACAACGCCATCGGGGTAGGATATTTTAAACAGAAAGCCATGTTCATTGGTAACAACCCATTGTCCATCCGGGGACCAGTCTAGGTTAATGTTCCGCCGAGATAAAAAGATCCTTTCCCTGTTACTTCCGTCGGGATCTATTACGTAAATCCCCGAGGGGTATACTGTATTTGTAGTATCGTTCTCGCCATGTATATAGGCTATTTTATTGTTTGTTTCGTTCCAGGAGGCGCACCAGTCGAATAGATCTAAGTCGCCAGGTGGATCAAATGAAGGGCGGTCACCGTTTGTTGTTTTTTTGTTGCAGGCGGCAAGCAGAAATAAACCGAAAAACGATATTGCCATAAACCTTATTACATGGCACCGGCCAAAAGCCAACATAGTCAACCCCCATTATTAGCGATGCTCAAATTTTGATACTATTTAACATATTCCATATACTCATGTCAAGCGAAAAAACATAAAAATAGTATATAGAAGTATTTGAATCACTTTTAGTGCGGTCGCAATAAATTACGACACGCAGTATGCATATTATTAAGGCCTATTTCTCTTCGTCGGATTTCTTCTTGCTCTTCTCGATGTCGATCATTTGCAGACCCGACGCGTAATGCTTCCTGACCGGTTCGATAATGGTCATTAGCTTGTTGGTCACTTCCCGTATCTGAATCGCCGATTTCTCGATCGTCTCCAGCTTCGACACGGTCTCTTTGGATAGCTTATCCTTGTTCATTAAGAGAAGCTGAGTATTTCCGAGAATGGCGGTGAGAGGATTGTTTATCACATGATTGACCGTCACCGCGGTTTCGGTCACTGCCGCCGCCCTTTCGGAATTCACCATTTGCTTGAAATTTGCCTTCAGCTTTTCAAACGATTTTAAAATGTATTCGATATCACCATCCGCCGATAATTCCAGCTGCCGATCGATTTTATCGCGCGCGGTTTTGTTAAGAAGCTTTTTATCAGAAAACCCGAAGGCGATGAGGCGGTTTTGTGAATCCCTGATCCATATTCCCGTCTCTATTCCGGCCACGTCGGGCCATGAAAGCGAAATCTCATTTTTATTTAAGACCGTTCCGGTCTTGACCTGATCCAGCTCCTCATACGGTAATTCTTCTACCTCGCAGACCGACGTTTCCT
The DNA here is from genome assembly GCA_965602185.1 of uncultured bacterium. Taxonomy (GTDB): domain Bacteria; phylum Zixibacteria; class MSB-5A5; order UBA10806; family UBA10806. Next base: position 11,931 of record CBFCYP010000018.1, on the reverse strand, counting down.
TATCCGTCCGGGCGATGGAAATAACGATATGGGCCGGGGTCTCGGGCTTCACGCAGATAGCGCAGACTCCTATTTTGGATAATCCGTCAAGCAGCCGTCCGGCTAATATCTCCAGGGATGACGGCCTGGCCGGTGCTAAAATGGTGTTTATCCGCGCTTCAATCTGCGAAATCACCAGACTCATGCCGTCCGAAAGCGGGACAGCGCCCGTTTCGGGAAGGGAGACTACCGCGGCGGCATAGCCAAGCACATTGCCGAGATACCTTATGGCGCCGATACAGATGATTTCATCGGTTTCGGTGAAAACCGTGATAAATCCCGTACCTCTTATCCCATCGGATTTGTTTTCAAAGCCCAGTTTTTTCAAAAATCCCGAAAGGTATTCCCGATATCGTTTGTTCCCGTCGATGTATGATTCCGGCGTTAGACCGGGTATATGCAGATATGCGTTCAGGGCCGCCGGATTTGACAACTCTTTTATGGCCTTACCGCAGGTTACCGCCAGGTTTCCTATACGGCCCTTTCCGAGGCTATTTAGATCGTCTATTATTTGTTGGATGTTCTTATTCTCGTTCATCATTTTTACCCGAGGCCATTAGTAAATATTATACTTGACACGATCAGAAACGGTCAATATGATTCAAGCTTTCGGCCGTAAATGACCCCTTTATCATTTATCGGCTACGGGAATTTGGCTTTTAATGGGGTGAAAACTCGATGATTCACGATAAATGCGGCGTTTTCGGTATTTACGGCACCAGAAACGCCAGTAACCTTACATACTTAGGGCTGTATGGGCTTCAACATAGGGGACAGGAGTCCGCCGGAATTGTTTCAGCCGAGAACGGTACATTTCACCATAAAACCGGCATGGGGCTGGTGCATGATGTTTTCGAGTCCGAGGAGGATCTGGCAGGCCTGAAGGGGTATTCGGCAATCGGCCATAACCGTTATTCAACGACCGGTTTATCCAGTTCCGAAAATGTTCAGCCGCTTATAATTAACTATCATCGCGGCCACATGGCCCTGGCCCATAACGGAAATCTTACCAATTACATTAAAATCCGGAAATATCTCGAAAAATCCGGCTCGATTTTTCGGACCACGTCGGATACCGAAGCTGTTCTTCATCTCCTGGCGAGATCGCGCAAAAAGAGAATTGAACAGGCGCTGGCCGAAGCGCTGGGCAAGATGGAGGGGGCTTACAGCATGGTTCTTTTGACCCCCAAACAACTGGTGGCCGCGAGAGATCCGGCCGGAGTCAGGCCGCTGGGCCTGGGAAAAAGGCGTTCAGTCTGGGTTGTGGCGTCTGAAACCTGCGCCTTCGATATGATAGGCGCGCATTATGTCCGCGATGTTAAACCCGGTGAAATCATCGTGATCAACGGTAACGGCATAAGAAGCTACGATATTATGAAAAAGCGCAAACACGCGTTTTGCATTTTTGAGTTCATCTATTTCTCCCGTCCCGATTCCATGATTTACGGCATGAATGTCGATAAAGTAAGAAGGCGTCTGGGAAGGCAGTTGGCGATTGAGCATCCTGTTGACGCCGACATCATTATTTCAGTTCCCGACAGTTCCAACACTGCGGCGCTGGGATATTCGGAAGAGTCCGGAATTCCGTTTGATATAGGATTTATCAGGAATCACTATGTCGGACGCACTTTTATTCAGCCGGAACAGAAAATTAGAAACCTCGACGTCAGGAAGAAATTCAATATCGTACGGGGTGTCGTTAAAAAGAAACGAATCGTGGTCGTGGATGATTCTCTGGTGCGGGGGACGACCTCGAAAAAGCTTGTGGCTATTTTGAGGGAGGCCGGAGCGAAGGAGGTTCATTTCAGATTGTCATCCCCGCCGATCATAAGCCCCTGTTTCTACGGCATCGATATGCCCACCAAAAAGGAGCTTCTGGCGTCCAGAAAATCGGTGTCAACTATAAGACGGTATCTGGGAGCCGATTCCATAGGTTACCTGTCGCTTGAAGGGATGCTGACGCTTCCCGCGTTACCCCAGGATGAATTTTGCGCCGCCTGTTTCACCGGAAAATATCCTATTAAAACCTTTAATAAGGTAAAATAACTTAAAGCCGATGACGTTGTAAACCGATTCATATAACAGGTACCCATATGTCCTATAAGAATAAGTTTGCAGATACCCGTATTATGGTTATTGACGATGAAGCCAGCATGGGTGAATTCATGAAAATCATGCTGGGCAAAGAGGGCTATAAGGTTACCTTTGAAACCTCGGCCCAACACGCCCTGCAGAATTTTTCCGAATCCCAGTCGGACCCTCGGAAGCGTTACGATCTTATGATTACCGATCTTATGATGCCGGAGATGTCGGGATTGGATCTTCTAACGAAGGCTCAAAAAATCGATCCGGATATTGATGTTATTGTGATGACTGCCTTCGGATCGATCGATACCGCAGTGGAGGCTCTGAAAAAGGGAGCTAATGATTACGTAACCAAGCCGTTCAAGGTGGAAGAGATAAAGATCGCCATCAAAAAGGCGGTGGAAAACAAGATAATTAAAAAAGAAAACATCTCGTTAAAGGAGACTATCAAAACCGGCTTTGATTCTTTCATAGGAAATTCGCCCTCCATTGTCAAAATCAAAAAGCACGCGGCCAAAGCGGCGTCCTCGGATGTTACAGTATTGATCACGGGCGAGTCCGGTACCGGGAAGGAAGTTCTGGCCAGAGCGATACATGCTGAGAGCAGGCGCGCGAACGGGCCGTTCCTCTCGATAAACTCCGCGGCCTTGCCGGAAACTCTTCTGGAATCCGAGCTCTTCGGTCATGTGAAGGGTTCATTTACCGGGGCTGTTAAGGATAAGACCGGGCTTTTTAACGCCGCCGCCGCCGGCACATTCTTCCTGGACGAAATAGGGGAGACCAGTCCCACAATCCAGGCGAAACTTCTACGTGTATTGGAGGAACGCGAGGTTACACCCGTAGGCGCCACCAAGGCCATACCGGTCGACGTCCGTCTTATAGCGGCGACCAATGCCGGCCTGCAGGAAATGGTCGAACAAGGCACTTTCAGATCGGATCTTTTTTACCGGCTCAATGTATTTTCATTACATATTCCACCGCTTAGAGAGAGAATCGAGGATATTGAAATTCTTGTCGCCCATTTTATTAAACGCCATTGCGCGAAAATGAAAATCAATGAACTTACTATTTCCGGCGACGCCGTCGAGGCGCTTAAATCATACGGTTGGCCGGGAAATGTCAGGCAGTTGGAAAACATGCTGGAAAGAACCTTGATGCTTACCAAAGGCAGCGTAATCGAGATAGATGACCTGCCGGAAGACATACTAAAAGCTATCGAATCGAAACCATCCTTAATGCAAAATATTACTCGAAAGATTTCGGTCTCTCCCGACCTGGAGACCATGGAAAAGGCCTATATCCATTATGTGCTTCATCAGACCGACTGGAACAAAAGCAAAGCAGCCAGAATCCTGGGTATAGATCTTTCCACTTTATATCGCAAAATGGATCGTTATTCCATCCCCAAAAAACCTTGATTTAAATTCTTTTTTATATTTTATATAAGACCTTATGGAAAATTACGATTTTAAAAATGCCGTCGTGGGGGCTAATGTACGTGTCCCCGTACTGGGAGGAGGAAAGAAAAAATATATCAATTTTGATAACGCTGCTTCAACCCCGCCTCTCAAACATGTCTGGGAAACCCTTCATAAATTCAAAGACTATTATTCCTCCGTTCATCGCGGGACCGGTTTCAAATCCATTATCTCCACTAAGGCGTATGACGACGCGCATTTGAAAGCTCTGAAATTCGTGGGCGCCGATCCGGGTTGCTTTACCGCGATATTTATGAAAAACACCTCTGACGCCATAAACAAACTGGCAAGAAGGATCGATTTCAGACGGGGAGACGTAGTCCTTTCAAGTCTGATGGAACATCATTCCAACGATCTTCCCTGGAGAGCGGTGGCCAGAACCGAACATATCGAAATCGACGATCTCGGGTATCTGGATCTTGATGATTATAGAAAGAAACTAAGAAAATTCGGGAGAAAAGTAAGACTGGTGGCGGTTACCGGCGCCTCAAACGTGAGCGGATTGATCCCCCCCCTGCGGAAAATGGCGGATATGGCTCATGAGGTGGGAGCCGAGTTTTTAGTCGACGCCGCTCAGCTGGTTCCGCACAGGAAGATCAAAATGGGAAGGCCGGGGGAACCGGATTCTTTCGATTATCTGGCGTTCTCCGCGCATAAGATGTATGCGCCATTCGGTACCGGTGTCCTGATAGGTCCCAAGAAGACGTTTCTCAGGGGAGATCCGGACAGCGTCGGCGGCGGCACAGTCAATTTTGTCACGCGAAAGGTGGTACAATGGGCGCATCTTCCCGATAAAGAGGAGGCGGGCAGCCCCAACGTGGCGGGCGCGGTAGCGCTATCCGCCGCCATAGATTTCTTGAATGAGGTCGGTTTTCCCAGAATCACCGGCCATGAAAAAGAGCTTACCAGATATGCACTCAAGAGATTTTCCGAAATTGAAGGTGTCACCCTTTACGGCCCCCAAAATTGGGTACCCGGCGAGGATAGAGTAGGAGCCCTCTCGTTTAATGTCGACGATTACTTTCATGCCACCGCCGCCGCCATTTTGAGTTATGAAGGAGCCATCGCGGTCCGCAACGGTTGTTTCTGCGCCCATCCCTATATTCAGAGACTTATGAGACTCTCGGAGAAGCAGGCAAAAGTATATCGCAACGAGATTAATCGCAAAATAAGATCGCATGTTCCCGGTATGATCAGGATTTCGTTCGGCCTGTATAACACCAAATCGGAAATCGACCGCTTTTTCGAAATGATGGAGAAAATTGTTATCGGCAAATACAAAGGCGACTATTACGTGGGCAAACGTTCCGGCGAAGCGTTTCCAAAAAATTTCCGTTTTCCATCGGTAAGCGGTTTTTAAAAATGAAATTTATAAAAATATTACCGGAAGGGTTGATCGATAGAATTGCAGCGGGCGAGGTCATCGAAAATCCCGCGTCCGTAGTCAAAGAGCTGGTGGAAAACGCTCTCGACGCTTCCTCGTCGAATATTGAGATATCGACAAGAAGCGGGGGCAAAGACGAGATAAACATCGTCGATGATGGTGAAGGTATTCCCAAGGATCAGGCGGAAGTCGCTTTCATGCGGCATGCCACCTCTAAGATAAAAAACTGGAACGATCTCTTAAAAACGTTGAGTTTCGGTTTCCGCGGTGAAGCTTTGCCGTCCATCAGTTCGGTTTCAATTCTCGAGCTGCAAACCTGCTATCATTCTGAAAAGGTCGGCACCACCATAAGGATCGAGGGGGGCAAACAGGTTTATTTCGGGCCCGCCCCTCCCAGAAAAGGATGCGCGTTTTCGGTCAGGAACCTGTTTTACAACGTTCCTGCCAGGCGGAAATTCATGAAGTCGGATTCTTCCGAACAGAGAAAGGTCTCGGAAATAATAAGGCGTTATATGATTTCAAGGCCTGATGTCGGTTTTAAGGTCAGTCGCGACGGGAGGCAGGTGGGGACATACAAACCGACCGAATTTCTCATAAACAGGTTGAACGATATCTGGGGATCTCAGATAGCCAAAGAGCTTTTGAAAATCGATACGGAGCCGGCGGGTCCTCTAAGAGTGAGCGGTTTCATATCAACACCGGAGACCACCAGGGGAAATCGCGGCGAGATCTATCTGTTTGTTAATAGCAGGCCGGTGCTGGAAAAAGCTATGTTCGGAGCCATTACCGCGGCGTATTCCAATTATATTGCGCCCGGGAAATATCCCTATGTAGCCTTATTCCTCGATATAGAACCGTCGTTTGTCGATATAAATGTGCACCCGGCCAAAACGGAGGTGAGATTTTCCGATGAGGGTTTTATTTTTTCGACTATAAAAAAAGCGCTTGAAAAAACCCTGTCCGTTCCTGTTAGAATCCCGGTTGACATTCAGGGGAAAAGGATTGTCGGAAAAGACGCCATCTCATTTGCGCAGGCCAAACAGGAGGTCTTCTCCACCGTGTTTTCCGGGAAAAAGACATCGGAGCTGTTCCGGGATCATCCCCGGGCCGATGGAAGTCATGTAAAAACCATTTTTGAAGTTACCGACGACGTTTTCTCGTTTCAGGTCTTCGACACTTATATAATTATGAAGAAGGAAGACGAGCTTATAATCATCGATCAACATACCGCCCACGAACGCATACTATACGAGAAAACATTAAATGCCATAAACAGCCGAAACGCTCCCTCGCAGAAACTTCTTTTTGAAGAAAGAGTCAAGTTAACGCCGGATGAATCTCATCTTGTTCAAACCCTTGATAATCTTCTGGCCAGGTCCGGGTTTGAAATAAGGGAGTTTGGCCCCGATGAGATAATCGTTTCCGGCATGCCCCAGGAGCTTTCTGCCAATTCTCCGGGGAATGCGTTAAAATTACTTCTCTCCAACTATATCGAATATAAAAAAGAAGGGCTGGAATCGAAGAAGGCCTTTGCCGCGGCGGTAGCCTGCCGCGGCGCGGTGAAAGCGGGAGATAGACTTTCAGAACCTCAAATGCGGGGGCTTTGCTCTGATCTGTTAAAATGCGAAGAGCCTTTTCGGTGTCCCCATGGCCGTCCCACGATAGCGGTCTTAAATCGCGATGATCTCGAAAAAGTATTCAAAAGAAAATAAAAAAGCGGTTATAATCTGCGGTCCCACGGCGTCGGGTAAATCCGCTCTGGGGCTGGCGATATGTGAACGTTTCAGGGGATCGATTATAGGCGCCGACTCCCGCCAGATATATAAAAGACTCGATATCGGAACGGCGAAACCATCCGCGGAGGACAGGGGCAAAATTCCCCATTATATGATTGATATTGTGGAAATCGCCGAGGAGTTCAGCGCGGTAAGATTCGCGGAACTGGCAAAAGTTTATATCGAACAGATTTTTAGCTCGGGACGTATACCTGTAGTAGCGGGCGGAGCCGGTCTTTATCTTGAGTCTCTTACCAGGGGTATCGTTGAAGCGCCGCCAAAGGATGATGAAATTCGTAATGAGCTGGAAAGAAGGATCAGGGAAGAGGGCAGTGAAAAATTACATGAGGAGCTACGCCGGATCGATCCCGAATCCGCCGACGATATTTCGCCAGGCGATCCGGTGAGATTGGTGCGGGCCCTGGAAATATTCGAACTTACGGGAGAGATTCCGAGTTTAATTAGAAAAACAGGGCATTATTCTGTTCCGGACGTTGAGTTCTTATGGATCGGAATTGATCTGCCCAGGGAAAAGCTTTACGAGAGAATAAACGCCAGGGTTGACGAAATGGTTGAAGCGGGATTAATAGAAGAGGTGAAAAAGCTCGTCGATGACGGAATGGGAGGGGTTCTGAGGAAGAAAAAAATAGTAGGTTATATTGAAATCCTCGACGCCTTTGAGGGCAGACATTCGATCCCGGAAGCTGTTAGACTTATAAAGCAGCATACGCGTAATTATGCCAAAAGACAGCTGACCTGGTTTCGCAATAGACTATCGCCGCAATGGGTAAATCCGCTCGAAAGCGGTTTTCACGGTAAAGTTTTCGAGCTTATAGACGACTATCTTAAAAGGACTTGACAGTCAGCGCATTTGACTGTAGTAAGTAAAGTTATGCGAAAATCCGACCTGATTCTCTTCTCAATTTTGGCGATTTTAATAATCTCGGTATGTTCCCATCCCGATCCCGATCGATTGATGAAACATGACGCGGATAAGTCAGATACCGAGAAAACCGCTGTTAAGGTTGAAGAAAATCCGGAGTTGGATATAAACCAAACCGGCAATGGTGATATAGATATTGATGAGGCTATCGATAAAGCCGAATATTTTTATGCCCGGGGAGTACAGTATTTTCAACTGGGGATTCCCGATTCCGCCCAAGAGGTATACGAACAGGCTTTGCTCGTACTCTCGGAGTTGGACGTCGATCCCAATGACAGGCCCGAGCAGGCCGCCAGGATCGAGATACTGCTCAACGAAATTGAACAGGATTACCGGCTTACTCTGATGAGCACCGGCATGCTTTACTCCGAATCATCGGTTATGGCATTCAGGGAGCTCTTCGATGATTTGAAGAATTTCAAAAAACTGAAGGAATCCGATACCTTTCGTGCCTTCGATAAATCCGATACTATTATCTACGATGTTCCAATTATAATGAATGAGCGGGTCGAGAACTCCCTCGCTTATTTACAGACCGTAGCCCGTGAAGCGTTTTCCACCTACCTCGACAGGTCCTCCCGATACATGCCGATTGTGGAAAAAATCTTGAAAGAGGAGGGGCTTCCCAATGATATAATTTATCTTCCCCTGGTAGAATCGGGCTACAATCCTCACGCATACTCAAGAGCTCGTGCCGTCGGTATGTGGCAATTCATTTCCGCAACCGGTAAAAGATACGGCTTGAATCATAATTGGTGGTATGATGAACGCCGTGATTTTGAAAAATCTACCAGGGCGGCGGCAAGGCATTTAAGAGATCTGCTCAAACAGTTCGGATCATGGGAATTGGCGCTGGCCGCGTATAATACCGGCGCCGGGCGAGTTAGCCGTGAAATAAGAAAGAAAAAGACCAGGAATTTTTGGAAATTAAGGTTACCGAGGGAGACGCGGAATTATGTACCGCTTTTTATGGCCGCGACAATTATTGCGAAACAGCCCGAAAAATACGGTTTTTATCCCAAATATGAGCCGCCCCTGGAATTTGATCCGGCGGATGTTTCCAGGTGTATTTCATTTAATAACATATCGGCTAAAACCGGCATCTCCGTAGCCGACCTGGAGCTGCTGAATCCCGAACTGAGACGGGGGGTTACGCCTCCTAATATAAAAAATTATAAGTTGCGAATACCAAAAGGCTTCCAATCGAAATTTCTTGCCGCCTATGATGATATACCGTCGGAGCAGAATACAAACTGGGTCAAGCACAGGATAAGAAGAGGCGAAACGGTCTCGACTATAGCTCGAAAATACGGTGTATCGCAGGCTTCAATAGTGCAGGCAAACAGCCTGGGACGCAAGAAAAGAATCTATGCCGGGAAGACATTGATGATTCCCACTGCGAATGGATCGCAATACAGTTCCAGTTCTAAAACTGTGAAAACCAAAAAGAAAATAGTAGCCAGCAATAACGGCAAATACCGGGTGAAATATGGGGATACCTTATGGGATATCGCGGTAGCCCATGGTGTGAGCGTATCGCAATTAAAACGGGCCAACAGGTTATCTTCGAATAAAATTTACGCCGGGAGAATATTGACTATCCCTGATAACGAGGCCGAGGATGATAACGATAGCTCCAGATATCATAAATATACCGTTAAAAGAGGGGATACGTTATGGAAGATTGCCAGCAGAAACGGCACTTCCGTGTCGACAATAAAAAGAGCCAACGGCCTTACGTCCAATAGGATCTATCCCGGTATGACGCTTATGGTTCCAGCGAGAACTTCAAGTAATACTGGAAACCTGGCAGATAAAGATTTTATTACGTATACTATTAAAAAGGGGGATTCACTCTGGGAAATAGCAGAAGCTTTTAGCGTGTCTGTTGAGGATCTTGCTCGTTGGAACAATATAAGTCGTAAAAGTCGGCTTTATCCCGGCAACAAGCTAAAGATTTATTAAGGTAACTTTAAAAAACATTTGACATTAGCTATTACTTAGAATATTTTCAAATCCGTATTATGAGCAAAACCGGAAACAAAATAATAATTGGAATTATATTATTCTCGGTTTTCATGTTTGTCATATTCATGTTTATAATATTTTTCGCGGTCATGCGGGGTTCCGATGGGTATTTGCTTGATAAATATAGCCTTGTAGGGAGGGTGGCGATAATCGACGTTAAGGGAGTAATCGAGGATTCCGGGGAAATCGTTCGTCAACTTAATAAATATGAAGACGATAGCTCGGTTAAGGCGTTGGTATTGAGGATCGACAGCCCGGGCGGTGGAGTTGCCGCCTCTCAAGAGATTTACGAGGGAGTATTAGAGTTTAAGGATAGCGGTAAATCTGTAATTGCCTCTATGGGCGCTATGGCGGCCTCCGGCGGTTATTATATCGCCTGCGCCGCGGATACGATACTGGCCAATCCCGGCAGTCTTACCGGCTCAATCGGAGTTATATTTTCCTTTCCTACCTTTGAAAAGCTGATGAACACCATAGGGATCAAGCTGGAGGTTTTCAAATCCGGCAAGTTAAAAGATGTCGGGAATTACTCCAGAGAGGTTACCCCCGAAGAGAGGAAGATGTTGCAGGCGGCGATTGACGACACCTATGAGCAGTTTATCGATGTAGTATCGGAAACCAGGGAACTTGACCTCGAAGAGGTTCAGAAGTTGGCGGATGGATCGATCTTCACCGGCCGCCAGGCGATCGAACTCGGTTTGATTGATGAACTCGGGACTCTCAATGACGCCATTTCAATAGCCGGCGAACTGGCGGATCTCGGCGATGATCCCAGGACCGTCAAGGAAAGTATTCGAAGAAGACCGCTTTTGTGGGAATACGCCAAAAACCTGGTGGGACTGGGCGGGGACGTTTTAAATAAGGGGTTATGGCCTTATATTGAATACAGGTATGGTTATTAACTGAGCGATGCCTATTTATGAATATCGATGTCATGCGTGCGGAAACGATTTTGAGCTTTTAATTTTGGGAGGAAATTCCGATTCAGCCTGTCCGGCGTGTGGTTCAAAGGATATGAAAAAGAAGTTCTCCGTTTTCGGGATGAAGAGTTCGTCGGGATTCAGTTCTTCATCGGATTCATCCTGCGGAGGATGCAATAGCGGTAGTTGTGTTGGATGCAAGCATTAAATAATAAAACTCTTTCTCTTGGAGGTGGATAGATGACCAAAGCTGATCTGGTTGAACAGGTTGCCGAGAAGACAGGACTTACCAGAACAGACGTTGCCGCCACGGTTGACGCTTTTCTCGACGCTGTCAAGCGCAGTCTAGAGAATGGATCTAATATCGAGATAAGAGGTTTCGGAACGTTTAAGATCAAACCACGCAAAGCCCGAAAAGCTCGTAATCCCAGGACAGGCGACGTTGTGCCGGTACCGGACAGGAAGATACCGGTTTTTAAACCCTCAAACGAATTCAAGAATCTGGTGATGAACTCAGAGAAGAATAGAATGTAGGATTGAATGCCCAGCGGTAAAAAACGGAAAAGACATAAGATTAAAACGCACAAGCGGAAGAAGAGATTACGCAAAGACCGTCATAAAAAGAAAAATAAATAATGTCTGATTTACGGGACGGCCCTGCGAAAATCTGGGTCGTTTCGGATACGCACCTGAGATCAGGTCAAATCCTCCCGGACGCCTTTACCAAACGGGTGGAACGGGAGGATATTATTATTCATCTCGGAGATTTTGTTTCCACCGAAATAATCAAGCAACTCCGGACAATAGCCCGGTTGGAAGCTGTCAGCGGCAACTGTGATCCCTCTTCTGTAAGAAATCTATTTCCCCCGGATAAAATAATCGACATTGCCGGTTATAAAATCGGCCTCGCCCACGGCAAGGGCGGATATATTGAAACCGTTAAAAGTGTGGAGAAACAGTTTAAGGGGAAAGTGGATGTCGCCCTGTTCGGTCATACCCATAGACCTTATCACGATAAATCCGACGGAACGGTTTTCTTCAATCCCGGCAGCCTTTCGCAGAGCAGGCAGGGCCCCGAGAGTTTCGGGCTTCTGCATCTGGATCGTGAAGGGATCCGGGGCGAGGTAATTGAATTATTACTCGCCGACACTCTCTTAAGTTGACTTAATTATTATTGTAGTATATATTTGATTTAAAGCCCCCGTAGCTCAGGTGGATAGAGCGTCGGTTTCCTAAACCGCAGGCCGCCCGTTCGAGTCGGGCCGGGGGTAGATATTTA
>CBFCYP010000017.1:0-32033 GCA_965602185.1 uncultured bacterium | reverse complement strand
GTTTTCTCTCAGATCGCCCCCGCCGAAAGCGGGGACGAACACCCCTTGGTTATTTTTGCAAGAGATAGTATATGGGGTTATGGGGACGGGCGCAAGGGATTTTTTAAAGTAAATTTTACTTGACTTATACAATAAGTTGATTTATAAATTATGTGATTTTTACCCGTATTGATTGAAGTAAGAGGGTTTTTAGTTGACTGAAATTTTAGATATTGAGGCTATTGCCAATTCGGATCATATCTTTCCCGATAATATAATCGATATTTTATTATCTCAAGAAGAATCAATCTGTCATGATTTTAAACTAACGATAGACAAAGATAATGATCGCGAATGGCTGCAGATAACAAAAGACTTTTTAGCATTTGCAAACACAGTGGGAGGATATATTATATTTGGTATAAAAGATAAAGCACGTGAAAAAATAGGGCTTCGAGAAGATGTTTTTGAATTTCTTTCTGATGCAAATAATATTTTGCTCAAGATAAATAGATTTATTAATCCCCAAATTACAAATATAAATATTTTGCCTATAGAAATTAATTCAAAACTGTATATTTTAATACACATTTCAAAAAATGTTAGTACTACTCACATTGTCGAAAAAGAAGGAGCCTTTAAAGGTAAATACAATAATAAAATAATACTCTTGAGGAAGGGAGAAATTTACGTTAGGCGATCTGGTCAATCAGTAATTGCAACTCATAGTGATTTTGAAGAATTAACTAAAAGACGGTTTGAAAATTATAAAGATGAAATTTTTAATAACATCGAAAAAATTAGATATTTAGATTCAAACCAAGAAATATTAGTGCGGGGAAAAGACGTCGAAGGAAGCAGTAAACAAGTTTATAAGTTGTCCGATTCTTCAAACGCCATTCCAGTTAAAGGGCTACCCTCAACAACATCTCCAGAAAGCCTTGAAGAAACCTTTGCAGTCTGTGTCGGTCTATACAAATCTAAATATAAAGAAGTACCATCCGATCTGCTTATGTACGATTTTTATTCTAACAGAAACGATTTCCTTATAAATGATGAGCAGATATATTTTATGATCAAGTTCTCTTTAATTAGAAAAACGCCCTGTTTTTTTTGGCTAATTAAATGTAATAAAAATCCAACCTTGAAAATTATCGAAGAGCTTTTCTCGCTTAACGATTATTGGACAAATATTTTAATTCTAAAACTTTTGTGGTTCATAGACAAAGATCAATATAAATATTTGAAGAAAAACGTAAAAGGATTAGGGCGTGAATTTTCTGAAGCAAATAAATATAAGGGATTTAATCTCTTTATAAATCCCTTTTTCTTAGAAAAACAACCATCTGCGAGAGAAATTATTCCTATTTTTGAAAAAGATGATAAGGAATTAAGTATTAAGGCTACAAAAATCGCAAGGGATTTGCGAGATAAAAAAATATACAAAAATGAAAAATTATGGGCATTAGATTGCCGGCTTTATTCAAAATATATCTTCAATCAGGTAGAATTCACTAATATATAGATATTGCTGTACGTTAGCCGTGCTGGCTGGTGATTTCCCAGTCAGCAACTTTCGCAAAAATGCCGTCGGGTCAAGCAATCTGACGACACAAACCGCTCGTTATTTGTGGTTGTCGTACCTCCCGGTGCGCCATCATTTCGTCGGCAGACGGGGAAGTCCGCATACCACCAAACGCGAAAAATTGTCGGCCTTCTCATTTCATTCGGAGGCCGGCCTACACATATTTTCATTACTCCCCCCACCCCAGCGGCGGGCAGGCGGGGCAGGATTTTGGGGGCCAAAAATCCCTGAATTTCCCGAATTTCGACTTCTTTTATGTAAAAAAGCCCGCATTTCATCAGTATTTATTTACTCCTTGATAATGGGCGGTAAAATCCCTTATTTTCAGGTTCGCAACAATAGAGGCGGTCCTACGTAATTTAAAGGGAGTGTAATGCCCGACGGAAATGACCGGGCGCTGGTGGAATCGGCGCTTGCAGGCGATCAGAAAGCTTACCAACAGCTTTTCGAGATGCATCGCCAGGCGATTTTTCACGTCACCGTAAAAATCGTCAAGAACGCCGAGGAGGCCAAGGACCTGGTTCAAGAGACCTTTATCAAGGCCTTCGGTTCTTTGAAAAGTTACGATTCCAGCTACCGTTTCTCCACCTGGCTCTACAAGATAGCCGCCAACTGTTCCATCGACGCCATCCGGAAACGTAAAATCGAGGCTCTCTCACTGGACAAGCCGATCTCCACCAGGGACGGGGACGTTCAGATGGAGGTGCCCGATTACTCCTATCACCCGGAACGCGACCTGAAAGAGAAAAGGCGTCACTTCAGTATCGAGGAGGCGATCGAGGAGCTTCCGGATAAGTATAAGGAAGTGATAGTGATGCGGCACAAAGAAGACAAACCGTACGAGCAGATAGCGAAAATACTCCATGTGCCGGTGGGGACGGTTAAAGCGAGAATCTTTCGGGCACGTGAGCTCTTAAAGAAGAAACTTAAAACGTTGAGGTAGGAGACCGCAATGAAAAGAACGATCGCAGTGGCGGTAATCCTGGCCGCGTTTCTGGCCGGGCCGGTCCTCGCCGACCGAGAATATTCATTCAAGAATCAGGAGAGCTTTGACGGCGGCAAGATCACGACGATCAGGATCGATATGCCGCGGGGGGAAATTGAATTAACCAAATCGACATCAAACCAGATTGAAGTCGATTTTAAAAACGTAATTTACGCCGAAGACCAGGATGACGCCGACGATATCAATGAAGACTGCTCATATAAAACGGAAGTCGTCGGCGATAATTTAAAGATAATCATTGATCTTCCGCGTTATACGCGCAAAAAAGGAGTATTGAAAAGGTTTCTTTCCGGCGATTGGGATGAAGAGATAAATTCATATCTTAGAATAAAAATCCCGAATGGCAAAAACGTCGAGATTAAATCATCCTCGGCCGATATCGAGGTATCCGAGCTCACCGTCAATCTCGACGTTTGGGCTTCGTCAACGGACGTGCGGATGAAAGACACGGACGGGGAAGTATCGTTGGATCTTTCCAGCGGCGACGTGGATATTATCCGGCATAAAGGCGATGTAAACGTAAAAGGGAATTCATCCGATCTCGATTTCGAAGCCATAGAGGGTGATGTCGATATCAGGACATCATCGGGCGACGGAAGTTTGAACGGCGTGAAAGGTTCGGTTTCCGCTTACGCCTCTTCGGGGGACTATAGATTATATGATATCGATGGCGATTTCGATATTCGAACCTCCTCCGGCGATATATACGCAATTGGCGTAACCGGCTCGATCCGCGCAGAATCGTCTTCGGGGGATATAAGGCTGAAGGAACTTACCTCCAAAGAAGGCGACTTCGATATAGAATCGAGTTCCGGCGACGTCACCCTCGAAGTAACAGACGATTTCGAAGGCAGTATTTCGCTTAAATCGAACTCCGGCTCGGTTAATTCCCGGCTTTCCGGCAACATCGAATCGCTTTCCGATTCAAAATTAAGGGGCAGCATAGGGAACGGCAACGGCCGATTAAGAGTTACCACTGTATCGGGCGATATTAGAATCGACAGGTTTTAAAAAATGAGAAAATTCCTGACAGTACTTTTTTGTTTCTTGATAGCGGGAGCGGTATACCCTGCGCCTCCTGATCCATCGGAAAGCGACGAGGAAATCGTAATTGATATCGAAGACATTGAACCCCCCGAAGCGCCGGAGATGCCCGAATCATTGATAGAAACGTTGGGCGATATCGATGATTTGGAGGCTCTCGATCCTTATGCGTTAAAAGACCTCGAAAAGAGACTTCTCAAATTAAAGAAAAAATACGAAGGCATGGAAAAAGTGCTGGAGGGGATAGATGAAGGTTTCTGGATAGAAGAGCTGATTCTCGGCGGTGACAGTATTTATATAAGACTTAACAACGACAGCAGTTTCACGCTTCGATATTTCGAAGACCTCGACAGGATGGCAACTTCGAAAAACGATATAGTGCGTTTCGGAGCCGCCATTACTATAGAAGAGGATGAGGTTATCGAGGGAGATGTCGTATCGGCTTTCGGAGACGTGATCGTTCACGGCACTGTCGAAGGGGGAGTGATAGCGTTTTCCGGGGATATCTATATCTCATCGACAGGAAATGTGGAAAACGGCGTGCTTGCGTTTTCCGGTAAGGTTAAGCGGGAACCGGGATCGAGAGTTGGAGCGGTAACCTGGGGCTCTCATTCTGTTCGACCCGATCTCGGAGATTACAACAGATCCGTATTTCGGACTATGGGACTGGTTTTTATTATTATATTTATAATCTGGATAATTCTCACCGCGACCTGCGCCTCGCTTTTAAAATCTAATGTAAAAATGGTGGGGCAAGACATTAAAGAAAGCGGTTTTCTGAAATCGTATTTCAAGGGTTACCTGGCGTATTTTCTGGCTCTGCTTATATTCATCGGTCTCAGCATAACGATTTTAGGACTTCCCCTGGCCCTGCTCGGCGTGCCCCTGGCTTTGCTGGCGGCCGTAATTCTATCGTCAACAGCATTGAGCAATCTTGTCGGTGAAAAGATCTTGAACGCCGAAAAATATTCATTCAGGACTTTCTTTTATGGAAATCTTTTCCTGGGTTTAATCCCCGGCCTGTTATTTCTTGTTCAACTGATTACCGGCAATCTCGCTATTATGGTTTTCAGCTGGATAGTGATAGGTTTGTTCATATTCATTTTACTTCCCGTGGGGCTCGGCGCGGTGCTTTCGACAAGATTCGGCACCAGGCCGCGGAAAAGCCCTCAACTCCAGACCGAAACTGAATCGTAATCATAGAAATAAAAAAGGGCCCGGCATCGGCCGGGCCCTGAAAAACTCGATTATAAGTTTTAATTAAGATACGCTCTTAAGGCTTTGGAGCGGGATGCGTGCCGGAGTCTGCGGATGGCTTTTTCCTTAATCTGACGAACCCTCTCTCTGGTCAAAGAGAAACGAGCTCCAATTTCCTCCAGAGTCAAAGGCTTCTCGTGACTGAGCCCAAAATACAGGTTAATTACTTCCGCCTCCCTCGGCGTAAGCGTATCGAGAGCTTTTTCGATCTCCACTCGCAGGGAATCATCCAACAATGACTCATCGGGCGACGGTTGCATCTCGTCTTCGAGAATATCTATCAGGCTGTTGTCCTCGGAAACGGAAAAAGGAGCGTCAAGCGACAAATGCGAGTTGGAAATCTTTAAGGTATCCGAAACCTCGCCCTCCGTAAGGGATAACTCTTTGGCTATTTCTTTGGCTGACGGTTCGCGGCCGTACTCCTGCTGTAGAGACGATGAAATCTTGCCGATTTTATGCAGGGTCCCCACGCGGTTTAACGGAAGCCTGACGATACGCGATTGTTCCGCCAAAGCCTGCAGAATGGCCTGTCTTATCCACCACACCGCGTAAGAAATAAATTTGAATCCCCTGGTTTCATCGAATCTCTTGGCGGCCTTGATGAGCCCGATATTGCCCTCATTAATAAGATCCGCCAGAGATAAACCCTGATTTTGATATTGCTTTGCGACCGAGACGACGAAACGCAGATTGGCCTTGGTTAATTTTTCGAGGGCTTTTTGATCTCCCTGCCTGATTCTTTTGGCCAATAAGACTTCCTCTTTGGCGGTAATCAAGGGCGTCTCGCCTATCTCCCTTAAATACAGGTCTAACGACCTGTCTTCGTCGCGGTACTTTCTAGCTGTCTTGGACAACCATACTCCTTTCGGACAGATTTCAAAGGTCCCGTTCCTGCAAACTCTCTCTTAACCAAATCTTACCAACAAAAAGTTCCATTTCCGCCGCTATTCCGGGGTAACCGCCACAAAAACATTGGCGTTTCCTCTCTTTATATAGAACGAAATCGGCCTGGAACTATCTTTCAAATTCCTGGCAACGTCATGAAAGTCGCCGGCGTCTTCAATATCCGTACCTGCAATTTTCAGAATTACATCGCCCGGGACCAAACCGGCGTCGTCGGCGGGGCTTCCCGGCTCGACGGATACAATTATGGCACCGGATTCCACGTCAATACCGAACCTCTCCGCATGCATTCTTGACGGGGTCTCAACCTCAAGACCTAACCAGTTATCCGAATCTCCCGATTCTCCGGACGGGCCGCTGGTTCTGCCAAGTATTTCAGCCCGGTCACCGAGTTTTACCTGGAGCTTTTTCCTGTTACCGTCGCGGATAACATCCAGATTTGCCTCCCTGCCGGGTCCGGCATCCGCCACCAAAAATCTAAATTGCTGGGCGTCCTCGACTTTTATGCCGTTGAATCCGACTATCACATCACCGACTTTCAAATCCGCTTTTTCCGCCGGCGTTCCCTCATCTACCTGCGCCACCAGGATGCCCTCGGTTGATTCAAGGTTTTGAGCCTCTTTCAGTTCGTGGGTGATATCCTGCGGCAGTATACCCAGATAACCTCTCGATACGACCCCTTCGGTTTTAAGCTGACCGGCGATATTCTGGGCCAGATTTATGGGGATGGCAAAACCGATTCCGACATTTCCCCCGGACGGACTCGCGATGGCCGAGTTTACGCCAATAGCGCGCCCGTTTAGATCGACGAGGGGTCCGCCGGAATTACCGGGATTTATGGAGGCATCGGTTTGAATGTAGTTTTGATACGACGGTATATCTCCCCCGAACACCAACCCTTTACGTCCCTTGGCGGAAACCACGCCAACCGTAACTGTCCGATCCAGGCCGAGATGCGGGAATGGATTGCCCACGGCTATCACCCAATCACCGACAAGAATCGAGTCGGAATCCCCGAGTTCAATTACCGGAAGATCGTAATCAACATTTATTTTTAATAGAGCCAGATCGGTTTCCGCATCGGTTCCGACGATTTCAGCCTTGTATTTATGCTCATCGGATAGCGTAACCGTAACCTCCTCGGCGTCCTTTACGACGTGGTTATTGGTCAGAATATCTCCGTCTTTGGAGATTATAAAGCCGGAGCCAAGATTCTCCATTACCCGCTTGCGAGGCTGATCCTCGCCGCCGGGTGGAAGTCCGAAAAACCGCCTGAAAAATTCGTCATCCATGAAAGAATGGAACTTATCCTCGGTAACCGATTCTGCGGAAATATTCACAACCGCCGGTTTTACTTTCTGCGCCACGTAAACGAATGGAGAATGACCATTTTTTGTAACCAGCTGAAATTCATTTTTGCCGATTTCAGTAACGCTTTCCTGCTCCGATTTGCTTTCCGCTCGGATTTTATCGGGAATTGTGAAATTGGAGCCGATTATCATGCCGATGAGGGCGAAAAATCCACCCGAAATCAACACCAATATCACACCTTTAAATTGTCCCCAGAATTTCATTATTTCATCCTCCTGATCGCATGCAAACTTTCAATTTACAAATTCCCCATTATTATGTCAACACCATTTATAGCTAATACAATTAAAATTAAAAAAAGTTCCATTTTAGCTCAATAAATAAAATCAACTAACATATTTTATTACAAAAGCTTATATTTATTGTCGCAAATCATTCTTATTACCGTATAGAATAGATAAAACCGTTTTTCCCGTGAGATATTTGACAACTCAGCTTTCTACCTGATTGTATTTTATTTTTAATTATACCGGGCTAATTCGGCAAGATTCGGTTATCGATTTCGTTGATCTGTTTTCACCTTATTCATTTATATGGCTATTTTTTTATGATTTATTTATCTTAGCGGTCGATTTTGGTTATTAAAAACGAAATTGTAAAGGATTCAAACCGATGAGAAGACAGGTATTCATTTTACTCGCCGCCATGTTTTTATCTATACCCGCAAGGGCCGATAACGAAAGTCTTGAGATTTTCGACAAGCTGAAATCGCTGATAATCTCGGTATCAGATTCCATCAAACCGGCCGTGGTACATATTGAGGTTGTAAAGAAAAAGCGGGATCAGCGATTTGAATCGATGGGTTCGGGTCTGGTCATTGATAAAGAGGGGTATATTCTTACCAACGAGCATGTGGTGGACGATCATATAGAGATAACGGTGGCGCTGGAATCGAATCGAGAATACCAGGCGGAGGTAATTGGGGCGGATAAGCTTACCGACCTGGCTCTGATAAAGATCGACGTGCCCGAAGAGATCGAGCTTACCGCCGCTCGACTCGGTGATTCTGATTCGGTCCAGGTCGGCGAATGGGTTATAGCGGTTGGAAACCCTTATGGTTTCGACCGATCAGTATCATTTGGCATAGTATCCGGCAAGGGCAGAGTGCTCAATGTACCCTCCCTGACACCCTTGATTAACGATTTCATTCAGACCGACGCCGCTATCGCTCCGGGATCATCGGGGGGACCGCTGGTGAACCTGCGCGGCGAGGTAATCGGCATCAACTCGCGGGGAGTCGGAAGAACCCAGGGATTTACCATTCCCATCAATATCGCGATAGAAGTAAAAAATAAAATATTGGCCTCCGGGAAGATCGAACGGGGCTGGTTGGGACTGATTTTACAGCCGTTAAACCGGAGCTTTGCGGAATATCTCGGGGATTCGGAGCTCGAGGGAATTCTTATCGCCGATATCGAAACCGGTTCCCCCTCGGAAGAGGCGGGGCTTCGGCCGGGAGATGTTATACTGGAATTCGACGGCGAGAAGTACAAGGCTGAAAAAGACGATGATTTGAACAGTTTTACCCTGGCCATCTCGCGTTCTGACGTTGGCGAGAAAAAGAGCCTGAAGATTTTCAGGGACGGCAAAGAGAAAACCGTTAACATCGCTGTCGGAGAAAAGCCGAAAGTCAAGGAGGAGGAGTTCGAGACTCCGTTCGGATTCACCGTAAAGGAGATCACCAATAACGTATTCCGTATTTATCTTCTGGAGACCAAAGAGGGCGTATTTGTCTCTTATATAGAAATCGGGGGGGTGGCGGCCAAAGGCCACCTGTACGAGGGTGATACGATTATTGAAGTAAACCAGAAAAAGGTCACCGACTTTGAAACATTTAAACGTTTGTTGAAAAAATATAAAGATGACAATTTCGTTTTATTCAAAGTGATTCGCGGTAAAGACCACAGGTTCGCGTTGATGGATATGTCCAAGACCCGGCAGGAAGACGTTAAGGATAATGACGATGAGATTTTTGATGACGAGGATGAAGATCTGTTTGAGGACTAATACTATTCGGATGACACAATATCTCTTCTATTAATTCATATTAAACTCGACTCTTAGTTTATTAGAAAGCCTGTGAGTTTCCCGGATCGGTTCGGGGATTCTGTATTTGGGGCAGCATTTTAAGACTGTATCGACGGATCTTTCAAGATCGAATTTATACCCCACTGAAACGAACACCGGTCTAACATTATCCCGCGTCCGCAGAACGCTACCGATTATTATACCGTTATGAGTCAGGCGGCTTGAAGCTCCTTTCCGCGAGCCGGGCTCGTCGTACTTCCCCACCAATCTTGTCTTGGCGCAGCCTATCGATGGCTTATCGAGCAGAAGCCCCATCATGCTGGCGATACCGGCGCCTCGGGGATGGGCGATTCCCTGCCCGTCAAATAAAAACAGGTCGATGGGAGATTTTACCTTTTCAAGGAGTTCAATAATCGCCGGTCCCTCCCTAAACGCCAGAAGTCCAGGGATGTAAGGAAACTTTGTCTTTGAGGCGATACCCTGTTGTTCGATTATAGTCAAATCCGGGAACGAGTGCACCGAGGCGGCCGCAAAAACACGATCGGAGCCTTTATCGAATGAGATATCCAGACCGCAGATATTTCGGATTTTTTTTCGAACAGGTTTTCCGGGGATGAGGATCTTGATTTTATCCTGGAATTTGATTGCGGTTTTATAGTCTTTTCTTTTGCAGATCGTCAGGAATTCGGTGAGTAGGTTTTTTCGATTCATTTGATTTATAATATAGCGTTTTGAAAAGTAAAATGGAAAGAATCTCTTGTAGGGACAGAACACTGTTCTGTCCCTGCGTCCTGAATCGAGATTTTAATCCCGATTACCGGTTGTCATCCCGGACCTGATTTCGGTGAGCTCAATCGAACCGATCCGGGATCCAGAACCGGGCCACCCTCTGGATTCCCGATAAGAGATTTCGGGAATGACACTCTTCTCTTATGCTGGTTGCCAGGCGCCTGCCTGGCAACCTCTGCGTGTCACCATGCCGACGGCGTGGTTGTAACCGCAATATAGGCCCGTTGGCGGTCATAATAAATTATGACACGCGGGCAATGAATCATCTCGCAAAGACAGAGCCAGCGTCAGGAAGGGGTTCCTGACGCCGCAGAGAGGGCTGACGCCGCGGAAAGTCCTCGTAGCCGGGGTCTTGAAAAGACCCCGGGCCTATGCCGTTCGGTTCCGGGGTCCCTGCGGGATCCCGGCTACTTCCCGGTATTGTTTTTATGGAAGGTTTCAGGTTATCCGGAATGCGTTTCCCCTACCTTTTCCAGAAGCTGGGCAAAAGCACCGCCGCCACGGTTACCAGCTCCAGTCTGCCCAGAATCATGCAGAAGCTTAAGAACAGTTTCCCGATTGAGGGTATGAAAGCGTAGTTCTCTATGGAGCCGACCCGTTCCAGGCCGGGGCCGATATTGGCCAAGGTCGCTACCACCGACGTCGCCGCGGTTATCAGATCGAGTTCAAATAAGGTCATGAACAACGTCCCGGCGATCAGCACCAGCAGGAACATGGCGAAGAAAACCAGTATTCCCCGGCTAATCTCTTTCGGAATCGTATGCCCTCCGATTTTCATGGCCCTTACCACGTGGGGCCGGGAGGCTCTTATAAGCTCGTCTTTGATGCTTTTGACTACCACGATCAACCGGGATACCTTCATACCCCCGGCGGTCGAGCCGGCGGAGCCGCCGATGATCATAAGAACCACCATGATCGCCTTGCTGAATGAGGGATAGAGGTTGAAATTGTCGGTGCCGAAACCGGTGGTGGTACCCACCGCCAGGGTCTGGAACGCCGCTTTTCTCAGGGCGACTCCGAAATCGGGATGTATCACCAGGATATCGATTGCGATCAGGACAATGCAGACGGCCATCAGGCCGGTATACACCCTAAACTCGTAATCCTTAACCGCCGCTTTTATCTCGCCTTTTACCGCCATGTAATACAGATAGAAATTAATCCCCGCCGAATACATGAAAATTGTAACCACGATATCGATTGCCGTTGAATCGTAATGACCGATGGAGGCGTTTTTGGTGGAGTAGCCGCCGGTGGCCATGGTGCAGAACGAATGGCAGACGGCGTCGAAGAAATCCATGCCGCAGATAACCAGCGCAATCATCTCTGTGACAGTTATGCCGAGATATATTTTCCAGAGTATGGAGGATGTTTGCCTGAGCTTGGGGCGGAAGGACGACGATATGGGTCCGGGGACCTCGGATTCGAAAAGCTTCTTGGCGCCCACGCCGAGCCTGGGGAGCACCGCGATAAACAGTACGATTATCCCCATTCCGCCCAGCCACTGGGTGAGAGAACGCCAGTAAAGAACCGCGCGGGGTACTACCTCAACATTTGTTATAACCGTAGAGCCGGTGGTGGTGAATCCGGAGACCGTTTCAAAGAAGCAATCGACGGGATTGGTAAGAGCGCCGGTGAGATAGAACGGCAATGCGCCGAATATGCCCGCCAGAATCCAACCCGAGGCGACGACGAAGACCGCTTCTCTTATATAAATAGTATCGATTTTACGTCTGCCGAACAGGAACAGGCCGAAACCGAACACCAGGGTAACAATCACTGATATCAGGAAAGCGTGAAGGCCGGTGGTATCGGAATCGACCAAGGCCCAGATTATGGATGTTGACATGGCGAATCCGATAATTATCAAAAGGATACCGGAGAGCCGTGAGATGGTTTTCCAGTTCATAATATTATTGTTTGAAAAGTTCTTCCACCCTGGGACGGACTTCGGGGGTGGAGAATATGATAACGCTGTCGCCGGGATGGACACGGTCGTTACCGGTCGGCACCAGGATTCCCCGTTTGCCTGCTATGGCGCCGACTACGGCGCCCCGGGGGAAGCCGGTGTTTTTGAGGTCGTTCTGGATTATCTTACTTTTTCTCGGCGCCACGAATTCCAAAATTTCGCCTTTGCCTTCGGCGATTTCAGATACCGATACCACTTTCCCGGCGCGAACATATTTCAGAATCTGGTCCGCGGCAAACCTGCGCGGCGAGATTGTGGCATCGAGCCCCAGATGCTCATAAATTTTTATATAATCGGGTCTGTGAACCAGCGCGATGGTTTTCTTAACCCCCAGGTTCCGGACCAGGAGTCCCGCCATCAGGTTAACCTCATCTCTTTTCGAGGCGGCAACGAATACATCAGCATCGCCGACTTTTTCCTCTTCCAGAAGCTCGAGATCGGTGCCGTCGCCGTTTATGATAGTAGCTTCGGACAGCGCCTCCGAAAGGTACTTGCACACTTTAGGATTCCATTCGATAATCCTGACTTTGAAATTCTGCTTCTCCAGAGATTGGGCTACCGCGAAACCGATCTCACCGCCGCCGAGTACAACTATTGATTTGGCGCCGCCGGTTCTGGCCTTGCCGAAATAGCCTTCGGCCGCATCGATTTTATCCGTTTTTCCGATTATAAATATCTCGTCTTCCGGAAGAATCGTATCGAGGCCTGAGGGTATAATCATTTTATCTTCACGTAAAATGGCCGCTACCAAAACATCGCCGGGAGTTTCCAGGTCCTTGAGAGCGATATAGCAGATTTCGGCGTTGCCGACAGGGAGTTGAACCATCTGAACTCTGTCGTCCGCGAAATTCGCCACGCTGACCGCGCCGAATGATCCGATCAGTTTGTTAACCTGGATCGCGGCCAGTATCCTGGTCGATATCACCAGATCGATTCCGAGTATCCCGTGATAGGCGCCCTGCCATCCGGGGAGATACTCATGAGAATCGACCCTGGCTATAATAGTTTGAGCGCCCATATCTTTGGCCTGCAGGGAGGCCACGATATTGACTTCATCGTTATTGGTAACCGCGGCAACAAGCTCCGCTTTATCTACTTCGGCGGCACGGAGCGTTTTAATTGCGGCGCCATTACCGCTAACCGCCCGCACATCCAGACGATCCTCCGCGGCCTCGAGAATCTCGGAATTGGAATCTATTATGGTAACGTCGTGGTTTTCCTCGGTGAGCATGGCGGCCAGGTGTTTCCCGACCTCTCCCATTCCTATTATTACGATCTGCATAAAATTCCCCGACTATTGCATCACTTCAATCGTGGGAATGTAGCATAAATCGTCTATTGTGGCAATTGAATTTGAGATTCAATAGGTAATAATTATCAATACTTTCTTGTTTAATATATTTATAAATTACAGGATAAGTAAAAACGGTTGAAAATAGACTTGCCTTATTATTTAAAAGGGGGTATTATATTCAGAGTAATTGCTTCTTGCGCTGCAGCATTGATCTTACTAACAGGCTTGGAAACATTTAATGAATAATCACTTCAATACTCCAGGAGGAAACATGAAGTCATGTATTTCTTTGATCGTGGTTTTAATTGTCCTTTTTTCGCTTCCCGCTATGGGGACGATAATAAACGTCCCGGTCGATTATGATTCTATTCAAACGGCAATTTTATTCTCGAACAACGGCGACACCGTCTTAGTGGCGGATGGAATCTACGCTGAAAATATCAATTTTTCGGGAAAAGCGATATTACTCACAAGCCAGAACGGCCCGGATTATACTACCATCGAAATGCAGCCGGGCGTGCCCGCGGTTACCTTCAATCAAGGGGAGGGCCGGAGCTCTATCCTCTCGGGGTTTACTATCGACGGAGATTCATCTTTGTATGGTATTCACATAAATAACGCATCCCCGACAATATATAATAATATAGTTAAAAACCACGAGGTGGGGATAAGGGTAGATAACGGCGGAAGTCCCTTAATTCGAAAAAATGAGATTACCCTGTGTTCTCATTCAGTCTACCCTCCTCATAACGGGGGCGGCATCAGGATGCAGGGCGCTGACGGTGCGCTTATAGATTCCAACGAGATTCACCATAATTACGCCAACGTCGCCGGCGGGATATATTTATATCAATGCGCCAACGTTACCGTCGAGCGGAATCTGATTTATTCAAATTCGTCGGTGTATATAGGGGGCCTCGAGATCTCCACCTGCGACAGTATCCGGGTGTATAATAACACATTGGTTGACAACACGTCGAATGATATAAATCTGGGCTCGATTAACTGCAGTGTCAGCAATTATGTCACCGTGGCGGGCAATATCAGCGCCTTCAACAATGAATACGGAATCTGTGCTTATCAGGACAATCCGAATCTCGTGACCCGTTACAACGATGTTTACGGCAACAATCCCGGCAATTATTTAAACTGGAGCCCCGGGACAGGCAGCATCAGCGCGGACCCGTTGTTTATCGATCCGGCCAATGATAATTATAACCTCGGCGGAAGTTCTCCATGCATTAACGCCGGGGACCCGTCCCTTCCGCTGGATCCGGATGGGACCATAGCCGATATGGGGGCGTTGTATTACCCGCTCGGCCCGCTTACCTATGGCGCTCTGGCCGGTGTGGTGACTGATACTTTCGGATTACCGCTACAAAACGTACATGTAACCTATAATAATTTCGGTTATGAGGACTGGACCGACTCAAACGGACAATATTTTATAGACAGCATGATCACATGGACCGGCTACGATATTCTATTTTCGCACCCTGATTTCTTCGAAACCATCGTTGATAATGTAGTAATTGTTGAGAATGATACTACCGACCTGAATGTTACTATGACCCCATTGCCCGATCCCGGCGCTATCTCAGGAATCGTAACCGATAGTTCTATGACGCCGATTGAAAGCGTTTATGTGGTTATTTCGGACTTAGAATTAGATACATATACTGATATAAACGGCGAATACATATTTGAAAACCTATTCCCCGTTGATTACGATCTTAGTTTTTCACACCCCGATTATATACCGCAATATTTCTATGACGTGATTGTCTTATCAAACGATACAACCGAATTAAATGTGGCGCTGGCCGAGTACGGCGCGATCGCCGGTACGGTATCTGATTCCCTCGGATCGCCAATTGAAAATGTCATCGTAACAGACATTGATGCGGGATACGAAGATACCACTCTGGCAAACGGGGAATATTCGTTAACTTCATTGCTTCCGGGCCTTCATGATCTATCGTTTTCCCACTCGCTTTATGGCACGGCAACGATCGAAGACGTAACGGTGAATCCCGGTCAAACCACAATTCTGAACGTAACCTTATATGGATTGCAGCCCTGCGAATATGCAGTGGGCGACGTAAATTTCTCCGGAGCTTTCAATGTTCTGGATCCCCTGTACGGTATATTTTATTTCCGTGGTCTTGTTACACCAACGCCTTCGTGCGAATGCACGCCGGGCAATGTCTGGTATGTGGAGGGCGACGTAGACAGCTCCTGCAGTTATATCGGACTTGATATTTCATATATGTATAACTATCTCAGGCATTACTGGAGCGAACTGGCGCCCTGCCCGGACTGCCCGCCTGCCGGATGGCCGTCATCCGGTTCGAATTACGAGGAGCTAATCGCGGGCATCGATTTCGATTACAGCTCGCCTGTAATAAGTTCGGGAGAATTTAGAAAGAAAAAATCCGATAACATCTTATTGACCGACGAAGGCGTGGAGCTGTGGTTCGGCAATCTCGATGAATCGCCGATCGATGTTGTGCCGGGGGCTCAGGTTGAGATCGATGTCTATATCCAGATGGCTTCCGACGCCCATGTCAGCTGTTTCAACCTGCCCCTGGGAGCCGACGACGATTACATTTCCGGCTTTTTGAGTGAATCGCTGGGACAGACTTATAACATGCCCGATTGGGATATCGACGAGTTCGTACCCGTTGATAGCTCTCCGCCGAATCCGGCGGGATGGTCGAGTCAATCGTTATTAGCCATTGTTGAATTCCATCCGCCCTATCTCGGCGACTGGCTGCATTATGAATCGCCAACCCTAATAGGAACATTCGTTTTGCAAACCGTTAACGATTCATCATTCGCAAATCAAACGGTTGCTTGTATCGGGCCCGGTATCAGCAGCAGATCCGGCGCGGCGGTCTTCGGCGACCATACCGCCCTGGTCGAACACGAGGTCACCCAGCATTTCAGCCCTATTCATTTCCTGGATCCGAATGCCTACGCCGGCGCGCTAATGGGAACGGTTACAGGCGATTCTCTTAGCCCGATCGAGGGAGCTCTGGTAACGGTTGAGGGAACTGCGCTTCTCGACATAACTGATTCCAGCGGCAATTACATTATAGAAAATATTATAGAGGGAATTTACGATGTCGGTTTCAGCCACCTCTTTTACCATGATACTGTTTTGACGGACATATCGATTGCGGCCAATGAAACCACAACCGTCGACGTCGTCATGTATGAGATCATTTATAACGATATTGAAGTCTGGTATGGCACACCTGACGGATCTCCCATTTTGGCGACAATCGGTGAAAGGCTGAATATTGATGTATACGTCCAAACAGGAAGCGATATTCGCGTGGAATTTATGGCTATCATGCTGGGACTGGAGGATCAATATTTCGATAGCTTGTTAAGCGAGGATGAAGGTCAGATTTTCGATGTTTTACTGCAATGGGACGACGTGACGTTCGAAGCCCCCACGGGCTCACCCCCGAATCCGTCAGATTGGTCAGCCGAGACGATGATCGCGTTTTGCAATTTAGCGCCGCCTTTTAACAACCCGTATTTTAATAGCACCGTACCAACCAAAATAGCTTCATTTGTTGTAAAGATACCCTATGACACATTATTAGTCGGCAATACGGTTTCGTGCATGGGTCCGGGATTGAACCAGATTAATGAGAGCACACAATTCGGCGATTCTTTGGGCTGGTTATATGACGATTTTGTGGAACATTTCAATCCTTTATATTTTGTAGATCCCTCATCCCTGGGCGGAGTTGCCGGGACCGTAACAGATTCCGCGCAAACTCCCATTGAAAATGTCATTGTTACGGTTCAGGGTACAAGCATCTCCGACACCACCGACGGTATCGGGCAATACTCCTGTGAGGGCATTATTCCCGGAACTTATGATGTATCATTCTACCACCCGGATTATATACCCGCGATCGAGGAAAATGTGGAGGTATTGGCCGGCCAGACGACAACAGTCGATGTAACGTTGTTTGAGCCTGCGGGCGGGTGTGTTTACGTTGTCGGCGATGTCAACAACAGCGGCGCTTTTAACGGCCTGGACGTTACCTATGGCGTCAGCTTCTTCAAGGGCGGCCCGGCGCCGTTATATTCCTGTGAGTGCACGCCCGGTAATATCTGGTACGTTGCGGGGGATATTAACAACAGCTGCACCTATAACGGGCTCGATGTCACCTATGGCGTCGGATTCTTCAAAGGCGGCCCTGCCCCCGTGCCCTGCTCGGATTGCCCGCCTTTGGGTCTTTCGATTATAAGAAAAAGTCAAATAGGGGCGGGCAAATAAAAAAAGGCGGGGAATAACCCCGCCTTATCTTAAAAGGGATATTCTTACCCTTCCATATGCCAACTTTCGCGCTGGTGAAAAAACTCCTCCGGATTTTCAAAATATAAAAGGCAGGACTCCACGATCTTGAAGTGTTTCTGCTCCTCGCCTACAAGAAATCCGAACAGCTTTTTGGCGCCGGGATCGTCGGCTTCGGCCTCGGCTTTTTTATAGAACTCGCCTCCTTTGCGTTCGAAGTCCATGGCAAACTTATAGGCGTCGAGGTTTGTGCCTTCCAGGGAAACCGTTCCCGACAGATTTTTGAAAAGCTCGTTAATCGTCTTCCGCGGCTTATTTTCTTTCATTTCGGCGATTACATCATCGGCATCGATTTTCTCACCCGAAAGGAATTCCTGATTGAATTTTTCTATGGCCTTTAAATGGTTTAATTCTTCGGCTGCCAGAAAATTGAAAACCTCTTTGGCCAGCTCCTCATCGGCCTTCCCCGCGGTATCCGAAAAGAAATTATACCCTATTTTCTCCATTTCGATGGCGGCGGTTAAGGCCTCTTTTACCGACATATTCAAATCACTCATCTAATCTCCTTTCCATTGCGGCTAATAATGGGAACGTTATTTTAAAAGTCAATAGAAATACCGTATGCAATTAATTACAATCTTTAATGCAATATACTATAACTTTTTTACGCGTAACCGGTTGGAAAGTGTATTTATTGGAACCGATCTATATTGTTCAGGTGTTGATCATATGGATATGGATACTATTATGTCTAAAAATCCCCTTGATTTTCAAGGTGTTATTTACGATCTATTGGTGTATTATAATTAAAAAGGAGCAGGACAAGATTTACGGGGACGATCCGGAAACACCAGAACCATTAATAAAATACGGCACTAATTTTGCCATTTAATCAATAATAATAAAATAACGGTTCGATTGCAGGAAAGTTTTACGCGATATGAATGAGGAGAAACAATGAGAAATTCAACAATTTTATGGTTGATTCTATCGTTATTTACGATTACGGGCTTGAATGCCGCGGTTATCGATGAGTCGCTGCAGAACGAACTCAATCAACTTGCTGCCGGCGATTATATTGAAGCCCTGGTGACATTTGAGCATCAGGCGGATATCGCATCCCTTAACAAGCAATTAAAACTTGAAAGGGCAACCCTTGCGGAAAGAAACCGGCGAGTCATACTGGCGTTGCAGGAAGCGGCCACGGAAACTCAGCCGGCGGTTGTTTCATTTCTTGAGAATCTTAAATCTCAAGGGCTCGTTAAAGATTACCGCATGTTCTGGATAGCCAACCTGTTTACGGTGGAGGCTACCAGGGGGGGCATTGAGGCTATAGCTTCCCGACAGGACCTGGAAGCACTTTATTCCAATTTTCCCATAGAGACAATCGCGCCGGTTAAGGCCGATCCGCAAAATACCATCGAGAGCGTAGAGATTGGACTTGAGAGAATTAACGCACCAGCCGCCTGGGCCATGGGGTGGACCGGCGCGGGCAGGATCGTTATGAATATCGATACCGGCGTCGACGGTGTCCATCCGGCACTGGCCGACAGGTTTCGCGGTGACGTGAACGGGAACGGCCTGTATGAAGAAAGCTGGTTTGATCCCTACGATACCCACTGGCCGTTTCCGCAGGATGGCGGTCAGCATGGCACGCATACCATGGGAACCATTTGCGGACGGTCGCCGGCCGGCGACACCATCGGCGTGGCGATTGACGCTCAGTGGATCGCCGCGGCCGCCATCGATCGGGGAGGCGGTATTCCGCGTACGGTCGCCGATGCCATATTATCGTTCGAATGGGCTGTAGATCCCGACGGCGATCCCAACACCCAGGATAATCCCGACGCCTGCGGCAATTCCTGGGGACTGGTTACGGCTCACGGTTATCCTCCATGCGATCCGACCTTCTGGCAGGTTATCGATAATCTTGAAGTCGCCGGTACAGTGGTGATTTTCTCGGCCGGGAATGAAGGATCAGCCGGTTTAAGAAGACCGGCCGATCGCGGCACCACCCCTTACAATTGTTTCTCAGTGGGAGCGGTTGACGGAGCCAATCCTAACCTTCCCATCGCCGGATTTTCATCATTGGGACCCACCAATTGCGGTCCCGGCGGCACAACGGTCATAAAGCCGGAGGTGGTGGCGCCCGGAGTGAATATTCGCTCCTCAGTTCCGGGAGGGAATTATTCGACAATGAGCGGAACCTCCATGGCCTCGCCGCATGTTACCGGCGCGGTCGCCGTTATTCGCGGAGTCAATCCCGATCTGGACGTTGATACGATTAAAGAAATCTTAATATCGACCGCCCATGATCTTCCGTTCAATAATCCTAACGGCGAGGACAACACTTTCGGCCACGGCATTATCGATATTTATGAAGCCTGCCTTCTTGCTCAAGCCGGTTATGGATATATTCAGGGCAGGGTCGCTGATATCGGCAATGTCGGTATAGGCAATGCGTTGATAGAAATCGTAAACTCTATCCGGTTTACACTCGCTGACGAAAACGGCGACTATATCATCGGGTTGCCCGCCGCCGATACGGCTTATACGGTCAGAGCCTCCTATTTCGGCTATTTGCCGGCCGAAGATACCATAACCGTCACGGCAATGGACACATCGACTCTCGACTTTACCTTGCTCGCCGCTCCTTCGGGCAGCCTGCATGGTCATGTGATAAACAATGAAGACTCAACAGCCATTGTCGGCGCCGCCCTGGAGGTCGTCGACACCCCCATAGATCCTGTTTATACCGATACGACCGGTTACTATTTCTTCCCGGAAATCCCGGGCAATTCAACCTATACGATTCGTGCGGCGGCAATAGGTTTCGGAACCGGAGAAGATACCGTGTTTATTCCGGTCGGAGGCAATCCGGAGCTCAATTTCGCGCTCAATCCATTCGAGTCTTTTGAAATCAATAACGGCGGTTGGGTTGGCGAAGGCGTTTGGCAATGGGGCGCGCCGACGTCGGGCCCCGGCTCGGCATATGATGGCTCGAATGTTTGGGCCACCGTACTCGGCGGGCAGTATCCCGGCAACGCCGATGACGGGCTTGAGACAAAATACTACCAGATAGAAGATAATATCGCCTCTGTGAGTTTCTATCATTGGTATGACATGCAATCCACCAGGGACGGAGGCAACGTTTCGATATCGGTTGACGGCGGCATGACATGGGAGCTTATCATACCTGTCGGCAATTATCCTGATCCCGACGTCGTCGGACTCGATAACGAACCGGGATTTTCCGGATCATCATCCGCCTGGGAACAGGTGGTTTTCGATATCAGTAATTATACGGATCAAATCGTTAAATTCCGCTTCCGTTTCGGCTCGGATGGCTATAATAACGACGACGGCTGGTACCTGGATGCTTTTGTTGTAAACGGCGGGACCCTGATCGACGAAGGAAATCCGTCAATAGCCTACAATCCCTCGTCATTCAATGTCGAACTGCAGCCGGGGTCATCCGCTGATCAGACTATGACCGTCAGCAATAATGGTGATGGAATGCTGATCTATTCCCTTATCCCGACTACGGGGTTATTATTATCTGAGGGTTTGTCTCCCGCTCCGGAGATAGCCGATCCGATGAGAACAGATCGCAACTGGGGCGATTATATTATTCATGAGAGAGATGGAGACCTGTTAAGCGTTACATATAATGGTCCCAAATTTGAGTCTTCCGAAGACGAATCCGGCCCACCCATGACCACCGATTTCGGGGGACCAGACGAATTCGGCTATATGTGGTACGATTCAAATGAGCCGAACGGGCCGATATTCAGCTGGGTGGACGTCTCCGGAATCGGCCAGCCCCTGAGCTTCAGTGACGACGAAAATCAGGGACCTTTTGCTTTTGGATTTACAATGCCGTTCTATGATAATCTTTTCAATTCAATACGAATCTGTTCCAACGGCTGGCTTTCATTTACGAGTTCATCAACGTCCTTTTCAAATTACACAATACCTTACAGTGTAGAGCCAAACAATCTGATTGCCGCTTTCTGGGATGACCTCAACCCGTCTCAAGGCGGGAGCATTTATTTTTATACCAACTATGCGGATACCGCGATTGTCCAGTTTAACAACATTCCGCATTTCGGTGGAACCGGCTATTATACATTCGAGGCCATCTTAACCGCTGATGGAAACATAACTTACCAGTATCTGAGCGTAAGCGGAATTTTGAATTCATCGTCAATCGGCATTGAGAATTCGGATGGCAGCATCGGATTGGAAGTTGTATATAATCAGAATTACGTTACCGACAGCCTGGCTGTTCAATTCAGGATGCCGGAATTCTGGCTTTCGACCGATCCGGCTTACGGTTATGCGGCAGCCGGAGAAACCGATAACATAACCGTCACTTTCGACGCCGCCGAGCTTGACGAGGGCGATTATTTCGGACAAATCATAATCGAGTCAAATGATTCGAATAATCCCACGGCGATTGTACCCTGCACCCTCACGGTGTCTCCAATTGTCGGTATCGACGAGATTGCGGAAAATATCCCCACATCATTTGCCCTGGACCAGAACTATCCCAATCCTTTCAATCCGCGAACGGAAATAAGCTTTGCTCTCCCCGAAAAGAGCGATGTTAATCTTACCGTATATGATCTTCTGGGAAGGCAGGTAAAAACGCTGATTTCGAACAGGCTTGATGCCGGGTATCATACTATCGCCTGGAGGGGAGACGACAATTCCGGTAAACCTGTCTCCTCGGGAATCTACTTCTACAGAATCGAGGCCGGCGATTTCAGTATGAACCGGAAAATGATAATGCTGAAATAAACGGAATTATTGAATCCCCGCCTAATTCGGCGGGGGTTTTTTTATATAAAGAAAGCGCCGTTTTCTAAAGAGAAAACGGCGCTCCCCCCCATTAAAATGCGCAGCTATTCCAGATTAAATTTATGCCATTGAGTGGCGAAATGTTTACTCTGAAGATCAATCGCCGTCAGTATGCAATAATATTTTCCGGTAGGCAATAATCTACCGTCACGAGAAATTCCATCCCAGACGACGTTCAGCGGAGGCAGCCCTTTTCCTTCTATAACTTTCAGGGCCCAGCGGTCTATTTCCACCTCATCCCATTTTTTAATCTTCGCCTTAAACACATACAGTTTCCATGAATTCGTATTGATTATGGTCCGGGGACGAAGGTAAAATACGATACGCTTGAAATCCATGGTCGATATATCGGCAACGTCCATTTCCACCTCGTAGCGTTCGTATTTTTTTATGTCGAATTCGGTATCGGGATCGATATCATTTTCCTCTTGTTGAGGAGGTTCATAGGCTTTCGGCTCCAGGGAGGAGAGGTAATCCTGCTGAATGGGCGGATTTTCCGTATACTCCTCATCGGCTTCGAATCTGTCGTAACTCGGGACTCCTCCCCACCCGAAATTGAGCGAGAAATAATGATTTACCGGGCTGTGACCATCGGTAGTCTCATAGGGAAATGTCTCGATACCGTAATCCACCCTCAAATCATTTGAACCCAGATTATAATTGATGGAAAATCCTCCGGAAACGCTGCTGTAATCGCTTTTCAGATCGTTTAAAACCCCTTTTCCGACCGTATAGCCGCCCCGCGCGGCGAAGGCTATTTTTCCGTAACGATTGAACCACCATTCGGTTCCGAAATTGGTGAGGAAGGTCGTCTGTTTTTCGAGGATACCCCATTCCTGAATTTGAGACGCGAGAAGAAAAGCGGCCTGAAATTTATCAGTTTCATAAATATAAGCGCCGCCCGCCCGGCCGCGTCTGGGAAGATACTCGGCAACTCCCAGATAGACAGGGGTTAGTTTCGATCTGACGACGTTTTCGACCGATGCCGCCAGGATAATGTTTTCAAGAGTGCGGTATGTAATACCGAAATCGAAATCGAACGCGGATCTTTCCAGAAAACCGTATTCATCCATGTATTTTACGGATGTCCCCATGGCCAGGCCCGGCCGGAATTCACGTCCGAATGATAATGCGAAATAGTTAACGGTCGGGATATCGGTATTATTCAGCATGGAGCCGCTTTGTGCGCTGTTAAGCGAGAACGTTCCCCATTCGGGTTGATTATAAACTGCCCCAAAAAGACCATAATAGGGATTCTCATCGGGTTGAACATAGCCGTAATTGTTCCTCTTGTTGTACATAAACTGAGACTGCCATCCGTTTATATATCCCAGCGAAGCCGGATTATAAAGCGCCCCGGATGGATCATCTCCCAGAACGAAGAACGAAAATCCCATTCCTCCGCCCCTGGCGCCGGTCAAAAAGTCCGCGGAGTATGCCGCCGCGAATAAAAACTGTACCATCAAAACCGCGATTATTACTTTCTTCATCTTTAAACCCCCGAAAGATTTATTCTGTTTTCCGCCGGTTTTCTAAAAGACGCCAGCTAATCGTAATTCACAGTATTCCTTCTTGTTATTTATCGGCTTTAAATGCCGTTAACTTATATCTTACATTAAATTTATTCGTAAAATTTAACGGTTGGCAGATATTGAGGAATCGCTAATTTTCCCAAAATATTATTACGCGTAATCCTGGCGAGCTTATCGCCCGGGACGGTTTTAATTTCCCCTTGGATTCTTGATGAGATCGTCATTCGTTAGTCTGCCGGTCTCCGAATCGTCTTCGCGAACGGCATTATTAACCACCCCGGTATTTTTTCCGGATCGCGACGATGTTTTTAAATCAGATGAAAAGGGCGTCTTTTTTAAGGTGATTTTTCGATGTCCCGACAGCGATTTCTCTCCGGCTCGGGCCGACAGATACGCGAATCTGCAGGAAAATACGAGAATCGCGCTTGTGATCAGGCTTATCCCGAGCGCCAATTTTACAGATGTGAAATTGATATCTCTTAAAAGGAAAAGCAGAGCCAGGTACAGGATATAAGTCTCGACAATATATTGCCCCAGGCGTTTAGCGGTATCTTTTGCGGGGGAATTCAAGGCCCCTCGATAACCCCGTCTTAAGACATAAATAAAGGCATAGCAGAAAGCTATTCCCAGACTCATGCGGATAAGTTCGCCCTGCCCGATCAAAAATTGATGGTTATTAATAGTGAAATGAGTCTGTTGTACCAAAAACGCCAGAAATAATGAAAATCCCACCAGGAAAGATTCGGCCAGAACATTAAGCACACCGTATTTTGATAATCCGTTTTTTTTTGCGGCGCCGGAAAATTCCGTCGGGCGCGTTCTTTTTCTATTCTGGATGACTGTTGTTCTGGTATTGTCCATATCTTTTCACCCTCCCGGATAATGGTTCTATACTTATTATTCGGCATATTATGCCTTTATTCTGAATATATAAATAATAGAATTCCGGACGTATAATTCGGGTTTTAAATTTTTTTTTCAGTTGATACTACTAACCTGGAAAATGAAAGCGGTTTTTGACAACCGTTTCAATCTGAAACCGTTTATTATGTAAAAAACGCAGGTTCCGGGCTTACGCGAGGACATGTTTGGATTAACTTGAAAAACTTAAAAAACTCATTGTAATAACGGTTTTTTGGAAATCCAACTGCGAAGAACCGCATTAAATCAACCCCTATGAATATATTCGAATTTTAAGGAATATGTTTTATGCAATCGTATTTTCAGGAGACTTCGCGACCGCCGCGTTTTTAAAATCAACGACAACATCATCTAGAAAATCCATCAGCCTGCTGGTGATCTCCTCCCTCGAGAAAAGAGCGGCCCTCATCTTGGATTGCTCTTTTAGGAAGTCCGTCAAATCCTCATCATCGATAATTAAATTCAGTTTAAAAGCCAGATCGCTCGGGTATTCGGGATCAAAATAGAGCGTGGCGCCGTCCGTAATCTCCTGAAAAGCTGTTTTATTTGCGCACAGGATTGCGCAGCCGCTGTTCATAGCCGTAATGAGAGTTTCGGCGCTATTGAAAATCTCGAAAGGAAAAACCAGAACGCGGGCTTTTGTGAGAAGAACCGAAAAATCCTCATCGGGGATTGTCCCGACATATTTTATTTTCGAATTAAGCGGTAATTTATTAATCGCTTCCAGCAATACACACACATCTTCAGGATCTTCATCGGTGCCCGCGAGTACGAGA
This sequence comes from uncultured bacterium, assembly GCA_965602185.1. Lineage (GTDB taxonomy): Bacteria > Zixibacteria > MSB-5A5 > UBA10806 > UBA10806. The sequence continues at coordinate 6,395 of CBFCYP010000017.1, read as the reverse complement.
TCGGGAGCGTTGGGATCTTTCTCGAACGCCCGGCAGTACGCATTCAGCATTCTCAATGATTTTTTCATACCTGCGGAGGATATCAGAGATATAAGATATCTGTTATCGATCCCATATTTGGCGAACACCTTTTGACCAGCCTTTTCATTGCAATGGTGCGCTCCTAAATAAATCGATGTTGTCTTGAGGCCGGTCATGGGCGCGATCCTGGAGATTTCGTCGTGAAGGTAGGGAGAGGAGAATATTATGCCCCTTGATTTTTTTATGTTATTGACGGCGGTTTTGTTTATGAGTTTCAATTTCCTGCGCGAAAAAGACGACCCCCCGTTTTTATTACCGGCTCCGAACATTTCAAAGCTGTTTATTATCGAAACCTTCGGGAACGAGATATCGGAAGCACCACCCAGACCGAATTCCAGCAGCAAATCGCAACCGAATTCCGCAAGAACGTCGTCGATGAGTTTATCGATCCGCGGATTTACGGTTTCCGATACCGGACCATACAGTTTGTAGAATCTGTATTTAAAATTTACGGGAGCGGGAATAAAATAATCCTCCTGCCCTTCTCGTCCGAACAGAATAAAGGTTCGGTCTTTTGCCAGGCCGCCCAGGCATTCTATAAGCTTATTGGCATATCGATAATCGCTTTTGGTCCGCACGTTAAGCGCGCTTATTCCTACCGTCATATCGCTCAATCCTGGTTTTTCATTATTATTGCGGGTCATATTCCCTCACTATCGATCTGGCTTTTTCCCCGTCATCGTCAATCATGTTTACCGATTCAACAGTTATATCGGAACCATGGCCCAGTCTTTCCCGCAAATCGCCTGTTATTCCCTCAATACTGTCCAATTTATATTCCGGCCCGCGTACAAGTTTCAGCTTAAACTTATTTCTTTTTTCCTGGATCAATTGATATCCAGCCGCCGAGTAACCGGCTTTGCTCAAGACCACTTGCAGAACGCCGGGCAGAAGATACCTGCCGTCAGTGCTTATCAGCATTTCTTTCTGCGATCCCACTATTTTTCTGACGATTTTGGGCAATCCCCGCCCGCAATCGCATTCGCTTCCATCGTAGACTCCAAGGTCGCCGGTATCGAAGCGGATCAGGGGCAGCGCGCGATTTGAAATATTCGTCGCCACAAGTCTGCCCACCCTTCCTTCTTCCCTGATTTGATCTCCGTTGAAATCAACGAGCTCGAGTACGCAATATTCCGAAAACAGATGATACCCCTCGCAATAGTGACATTGTCCCATCCCCAGAATCGGAAAGGAATAATGATAAAGATCGTAAACTTTGGCGTTGAGCGCATTCTCGATTTTCCTCCGCACGATATCGGTCAGGACTTCGCTGCTCGTTATTACTCCCTGGAATTTCAAGTCTATCTCCCATTCCAGAACATAATCGACAAAAGCCTCCAGGGAACCGGGATACCCGAATATAAAACCGGCATTTGAATCCTTGATTTTTTTGCAATAGTCGGCCAGGTTTCTCTCATTCAATTCATTTGAGGAAAAATAATACCTGTTGTTGGCTCTATCGAATCTGAATTTCTCGCCCTCAAATCCGTCGATCTCATTTACAAAACAAAGAACCGGGGAGCCGATACTGTAACCCGCGTTTTCATAATGACGCGCTACTAGAGCCTTATCTCGTATAAATGTCTCGATGTCTATGGGCAGATAAAATTTATCGCTGTATCTTCTACTCAAAGCCATATAAAGAAAATCGTCGTTTCCGGTGCGGTCGGATATGAACCTGTTGAAATCGGATCTCAGGTCGGTTTCTTTTATTATGGGGAAATTTTTCAGATCGTCAATAGAGTCCGTTTTTTTCGAATCTACTCCGCGGCTTCCCGCTAAGTCTCTATAAAACGGCACCTTCTCAGCGGAAAATCTTAAGAGCCCCTGGAGTTTTTTCCTTTGATATTCCTCATGCCATTCAACCGAACGCCATTGAGATTCCCTTAAAAATCTCAATGCGCTCTGGAATCGCCGAATATTCCTTATGGCGAACACGATTTTCCGTACCGGATTGCCGTTCCCGCCGTTACAACACCTGACGAAATTATGGATATTTCTTACCCTGTCGATAATCATTTTACGCCAACTGTGATTGAGTATTTTTCTCCGATCCGCTCAAGGACCTTTTTATTCTGTTACGATTAAACCCGGTGGCGAATCTCTTGGCCATCCTGCTTAACAGCAAAAGAAGACGATCTGTCTCTTCGGGCATGCCGATTGTAATTCTTATATAACCATCCAGCTGCCTGATTTCAGTCAGGTCTTTTGCATGAACGCCGTTATTTTTCATATACTCGCAGGTTGATTTGGCGTCCGATACGCGAAGAATAAAAAAGTTTGCGGGTGAAATATAAAAGTCGTATCCGATCTCGGGCAGGTTGCTGGAAATCAGTTCTTTTGAGCTGTTGACGATGCTGACATACTTTCGCATGTAATCCTGATCATTTAAGGCGGCCTCCGCGGCGATTTGGGAGATGGCATCGATAGAGGTTCCCGCGCTCAATCTGTTTATATAATCCAGGTTTCTCGGATCAGTGATTATATAACCGGCCTTCAAGGCGACCAGCCCGAAAGCATGAGATAGCGATCTTATAACGGATAAATTGGGGAATTTCCTGACGAGATCGGCAACTGTGAATCCGCTGAACTCGAAATACGATTCATCAACGACCATCATGGTATTTTCGGCGTAGGCCAGAAGAAATACCAGTTCCGCCTCGGAAAAATACGATCCCACAAATTCGGAAGGATTTCCCAGGTAGAGGATCCGGGTGCGTTTCCCGATATTGTCAATAATCGGCTCCAGAGAGGGGGAGAAGGGATTATCGAAGTTCGCTTCCACAATGGAAGATCCCGCGCTTCTGGCGGCTATTAGCCTGTCTGCCGGCACAGGTCCGCTGATCAACATTTCGGTTCCCGGTTCAAGATAAGCCCTCAGGATATTCTCCAGGGATAAACCGGTTCCGGGATAACATCCGATAAACTCGGTCGGCATTCCCGAATATTCCGCGATACTATTTTTCAGCCGGGCAGCCTCGGGATCCGGATACCGGCTCAACAGCTCCCTATCCGGGAAATTTTTTATGGCTGATATTACTTCGGGCGAAGGGCCTATCGTCGATTCGTTATTATTCAACCGCAGGGCTGAAGGATCGATATCGCCATCATGACATCCCGCTTTTTCCGGCTCAAACGGTTCCAGATCCAAAACGGCATTCGCGATCCTAACAAGTCTTTTCTGCATCTCAACCTGCCTGTATTTGTATTTTTTTATTTCGCTGACGCATTCTTTAATATCTCTAACACCAGATAATAGAATATTCAAAGGCCGTGCCATAACCGGGCAAAGAGCGGCATTCGACCCATCTCAAACCGCTTCAACAGATTATGGAGATCAATCTAACCTCAATGACAAACTGGCAATCTAAGAAACGGAAAAATAATCACTGATCCTGGAAAAAAATGCCCTTCCGGACCGATCTATAAATATTGGAATATTGGTAATATTCCGGCGATATTCAAGGTTTCAAATCAAAGGACCTTATTTAAGAAGAGTGGCTTTTTTTACCATGTAACGGCCGTCGGCCGCAATCCTGAACAGGTATACCCCTGAGGGATGATTTTTACCATCCCAGGATATCGTGAACGTACCCGGACCCAGAATTTGCCTTACCAGGTTCTCCACCAGGCGGCCGCCGATATCATAAACGTCCAGGGAAATCTCCGCTGTTCTGTCCAGTTTAAATTCTATGGCAGTTTCGGGATTAAACGGATTTGGATATATCGATTCGATCGCGAAAAATTCGGGAGAGCTGATTTCCATTTCCTCTATTCCGGTGGGAGTATCGGTATGAATCAGGATAATAAACGAACTGTTGTCGCCGAGATAGACGATCGTATCCGAGGCGAAAATCCCTATGGCGGCCCCGGGGCTATCGTAGCTTGTAAGTTCATAAGGATTCAGGGGATTGTTTACGGAATACGCTATGACGCCGGCTGAATCGTCCGCCACATACAATATCGTATCCACCCCGGCGGCGTCATTGGCATATACCGGCGTATTTATAATCGACAGTTGTACGGGATTAGCGGGGTCATTTATGGATAAAACCGTAACGCCGGCATCAGCCTCACAGAGAAAAAGCAGGTTGCCCGATACGCTGGCATTGATAGCCGACCCCTGAGATAGATATGAATCTACGTGAACGGGAGATGACGGCTCGGAGATATCGTAGGTCTCGATCCCCTGCGGATACGAGATCGCGTACAGGTAATTGCCCGATCCGCAGACCCCGGTGGCAAGACCGGGGAGCTGGAGGGTGGTTACGTATTGGGGATCGGCCGGGTCGGAGATATCAACCACGATCAGATCCCCGTTAAAATCGGCGATATAAGCGTAGGTCCCCATAGCGTAAACATTATACGCCGCCCCCGGCGTATTCCATGCGGATAAAAAAAATGGTGCGGCGGGATCGGAGATATCGAAAATCGCAATTCCCTGGCTCCAATCGGCCACCAGCGCCAGGGTATCATGCAGAAAAACAGAATTGGCCAGACCCGGAGTATTGTAGTTGTAAACCTGCTGGGGCCAGCGCGGGTTACTTATATTGACAACGGTAAAGCCGGCGGTCCAATCGCCCAGGTAGGCGTAATCACCAGAGATAACCAGGTCGTGCGGCCGGCCGGCTGTTACCAATGAACCCTTCAAATACAATCCCCATTGAGCGGCACAGGGCGAATAAAAAATCGCCAAAATTATGCCCGTTGAAACAATAGATTTTAAAACCTTCTTCACCATAAGATATTACTCCACCGAAATATAAGGCAATTTATATGCCGAGCAAGTAAAATAAACCGTGTCAACTCCGTTCTTTTACAGGCCTCTAACTTGTTAAATTTCAATAGATAAACAAATAAGATCGGCAAAAATACTCAAAAAAAGCAGGATTTACCAATATTGATGTGCAGCAATTTGCGCATCTATATGTAAAATCGGTCTTTGCAAATGGGGCAATCATGTTTATAATTGAATATCATGCCGAATAAAATCAATAATCTTCTTAAACAAAAGGGGCTTTTCAAGTGCCGCCATCCCGCCCACAGGCAGTTCGGATACGAAGTCTCTCCCTATCATGTGGTTGTGGAAAAGGGCTGTTACCCTGAGGGTTGCGTGGAGTTTTTATGGAAATGCCATGATCTGGATAAAGGGAAAAAATGCCCGAAAAACTTCAAGCATGTGGGCAGGGGATGTTTCTCCTGTAAAAAATTCTATGACGAGAAGATGACTTACAGACCCGAAACCGATCTGGACAGTAAATCACTAAAGAGATTTACGGACGATCTTCTGGAATACCGGGGATGGCTTGACAGCATGCGGGGGAGAAACGTTCGCTTCGGCGGGACTGTCGCTTCGGTATTGCCTCATCTGAAAATGACTATCGATAACGGGCGTAACCGGGTTTATATGGACGGCTTTTATGTGTCGTTCGATAGGGGCTATTTCGATAACGATCTTTTCGACGATAAGATTTACCTGAGAGTCAATGATAGGTTTTTGTGTCGTACGGAAGCGACGTCCGGCGACGACCTGGAATTCGACGCTATATTTACTGAGGATCGGGGCCGGATAATATTGAAAAATCCGAAAAAGATAGATATAACTAAAAACGGCGGCAAGGGATGCATAACTGTCTCCCGCGCCCAGGTCGCCCGGGCTACGGGAAAAATAATCGCCGGATCGATTGAGAAATGTAAAGACTGCGCCTATTGTTCATTGATAGATATCGAGGATCGCTCCAGAAAAGAAATCTCTCGTTACAGGCGGTTTTACTGTTTGAGAGGGATATCGGATTCCGATAACTGCCCCGCCAGAATAGAAGAGATCATAGAGGTTGAAAAGAAGAGGGCCAGGTTTTAGATTAATCTTGGCGTTTTAATCTCTTCCCCACCTCTTCGGTCAGGAAGGCTCTATAGTTCAGCCCCCCGATTTTTGTATCTCTCATTTTTTTTGCAAATCCGTGGATTTGTTCGGGATATATCAGCCGGGCTTCTTTGATCTCTCGTTTATCGTATGGTTCAATATCACCCTTGATATAATCGGCGAGAAATATATGCGAGGTCCAGTCAATACGGTCGGATTCATTTTCAAATCTCACATTAATTCTCATGATATACTCGATAAGCTCTATATCCGCGCCGGTTTCCTCCCGCGCCTCTCTCCGGGCGCCATCCTGGAAATCCTCGCCGGGTCCGACGCCCCCGGAAGGGGCCCTGTATAATCCCGGCGGGTAGAAATGTTTGGCGATAAAAATATAACCGTTATCTTTTTTTATATACAGCGTAATATCGTGGGCGCGGTCGTTTTTCATGCT
>CBFCYP010000016.1:0-32088 GCA_965602185.1 uncultured bacterium | reverse complement strand
TAAATAAAATGGGATTTTCCGAAACCAACCTGAAAAAGTGGGTGGATCTTATTAAAAGACCCGAGGGATTGATTCTCATTACCGGTCCCACCGGTTCGGGCAAAACATCGACTCTATACGCCACTCTCGCCAGGATAAGCACGCCGGAAAAAAGCGTCGTTACGGTTGAAGACCCCATAGAGTATAATCTGCCTCTGGTAACCCAGGTGCAGATAAACGAGAAATCGGGATTGACTTTCGCCCTGGCTTTGAGATCTATTGTCAGGCAGAATCCCGATATAATCATGGTTGGCGAGATCAGGGATATTGCCACCGCCGAAATTTCCGTCAGGGCTTCCATGACCGGCCATCTTGTTTTTTCGACATTGCATACGTCCGACGCTCCCGTGGCGATCAGCCGGCTTATGGATATGGGCATAGAACCGTATCTCGTCTCCACCTCGATCTCCGCCGTTCTGGCACAGAGGTTGATTCGAGTCCTGTGTGATAACTGCAAAGCCGAGGAGAAGAATCTTGACGCTCCGACTCAGGAGTTGGTGGAACGGCACAAATTAGACGGTATTATTTATAAACCGGTTGGTTGCACAAAATGCAGTATGACCGGCTTCTCCGGAAGAACAGCCATAAATGAGCTTCTGATAATGAGCCCCGAACTTCAGGAACTGGCCAACAGAAAAGCCCCGCATTTCGAACTGCGCCGACAGGCCCTGCAGGACGGATTGATCTCGCTGCGCGCCGACGGTCTGACCAAGGTTGCGGCCGGAATTACTACCGTGGATGAGGTTGTAAGAGTATCGCACGATGATGATATCTCCATAAACAGGTCAAGCCATTCCAAGACGACTATCCTGGAGCAAATTGGTGGCTATTAAATTTAAATATACGGCGGTATCGAAGGAAGGCGTCAGATCCAGCGGTATTATAGAGGCGGAAAATGAGTCCGGGGCGGCTTCTGCGATTAGCTCCAGCGGATTGATTCCTGTCAGGATCTCGAAAAAATCCTATGCCGATTCCGGTTTCAAGATAATGTGGAAATCGCAGATAGATCCCGAAATTTTGGCGATTTTTACCAGAAAACTACTGACTTTAAATAAGGCCGGTATCCCGATTTTGCGATCGCTGGATATCATCATCTCGGACATATCGGATTCCCGGCTTTCAGTTGCACTGGAGGATATCAGAAAATCTATTGAAGGAGGAAACAGCCTTACCGAAGCGTTTGAGAAGCATACCGGATTTTTCCCCGAACTTTTTATCAACACCATTCGGGCAGGCGAGGAATCCGGTTCGCTGGACACCATGCTTTCCAGGGCTTCGGAATTGATCGAAAGAGAAATCCGGCTGAAAGATAATGTCAAATCGGCCGTTAGGTATCCATCCTATGTTTTGATTACCATAGCTGTCGCCTTCTTTGTGGTTATCACCTTCGTGGTTCCGAAGTTCGCTGGTTTTTATACCGCCTATGGAGCGGAACTCCCCTGGGCGACAAGACTTCTAATTGATATTAATCGCTTTATCACCGGCAACTGGCCCTATCTGATTATCGCACTTCCGGTATTAATGCTAATATTCTGGCGCATTAAGATAACAAACTGGGGGAAAAGGATATTTGACTATATTTCTCTTTCATTCCCGATTCTGGGAAAGATCATCGTGAAAACCGTTATCGCCAGGTTTTGCTATATTTTATCGACCCTGTTATCGGCAGGCCTGCCCTTATCGCAGTCATTGGGAGTATTGAGGAATTCAATAAGCAATTATTATTTTTCTAAAGTGATATCCGAAATGGGCGAAAATTTAAGTGGGGGGAGCGATATAGTATCGTCTATGCGCGCCTCCAGATATTTCAGTCCGATGGTAGTCCAGATGTTTTCCATCGGACTCGAAACCGGTTCTCTGGAATCATTATTGCAGGAGATTGCCAGGCATTATGATATGGAGATCGAGCAGGACGCCAAAAAACTGACCAGCAGGATCGAACCTCTCTTGACCGTGGCGGTAGGAGTGACAGTTTTAATTCTGGCTCTTGCGATCTTCTTGCCAATGTGGAATATGATAAACGTTTTTAGAAAATAACCAATCACGATAAAAGGAGCGGTATATGTTCAAGAAAGAAAAAGGATTCACCTTAATCGAGCTTGTGATTATCATCGTGGTTCTGGGTATACTCGCTTCCATAGCCATACCCAGATACAGAAATATCGTGGCGGAATCGCGCGAGGCCGCGGCACGGGGGGCTCTGGGCGCCATGAGATCGGGTGTCAGCATCTATTACGCTAATGCCGCGGTGACAACCGGTACGGCTGTATGGCCGCCCCTCGATAGTATCAGCACCGTCGGGGTGGTGATGGAACAGCAAATTCCCAGGAATCCGTATCAGGTCGATGCCAACGCCCCGGATTCTATTGTGACGGGCGTCACCAAGGGGGTTGTGGTGGGAACCCGAGGCGGCTGGGCCTATCTGGAAGCTACCGGCGAAATATGGTTGAATACAGGTTCGGTCGGAGAAAACAACTGGTAGAATTGCCATGTATAGGAAACATAATAAACCCGGAATCAGCATCGGTTCCGGGTTTACTCTTATTGAACTGGCCATAATTATAGTGATATTGGGCGTGATCGCGACGGTCGGTATACCGGTCATGGGAAATATGATCAACGCCTCCAGAATTTCAGCGACCAGGGGTGAGCTTCAGTCTCTTAAGATCGCGATCGTTGGAAAACGCGGCACAGGCAATATTAGAGGATATGAAAATGATGTATGCGCTCTTCCTCCCGGCCTTCAGGGGCTGTTCACGAAACCCGCGGGCGTTTCAGACTGGAACAAATTCGCCAGAATCGGGTGGAATGGACCCTATATTGACGGCGATAACGGCGAATATCTCAAAGACGCCTGGGGCGTTGACTATATTTACGATTCCGCCGGTCGAACGATCATAAGCGTCGGCGGACAGGATACGATTACCGTGGCGTTTTAAAATGAGAAGCAAGGGATATACATTAATCGAGATGATCCTGGTGATTGTAATTATCGGGATTCTGGCCAGTGTTGCCGTCCAATCTCTCAGTAAGACCGAAAACAGCCGGCGTCTGGATGAAACCATAGCCGAAATGGAGGAGATCGCCCGGGCAATTGTGGGAGACGAAAGGTTAATATCCGACGGCGTTCGAACTGACTTCGGATTTGTCGGCGATATAGGGTCGTTGCCGTCGAACCTCGATGACCTGGTTGCCAATCCCGGAGGATACGCGACCTGGAAGGGGCCTTATATACAGAATAGATTCAATGAGAACAGCGAAGATTACAGGCGGGACGCCTGGGATAATCTTTATACTTACGCCGGGGGGATTTTTATTGTTTCCAATACCGACGGAAATCCGATTACCAAACAGTTCGCCGCTTCAACGGGAGATTTGACGTCCAACACCATAAAAGGGGTAGTCCGGGATAAAGCCGGGTTGCCGCCGTCCGACAGCGCTTCCAATGTAAACGTGACCGTATATTATCCCGACGGTTCCGGCTCGATGACCACCTCCACGACCTCGCCATCGCAATCCGGCGAATTCAGCTTCGATAATCAAATCCCAATTGGAATTCATCAAATAAGGGCCGTCGTATCCGGAGTTAATGATACTACCTCCAAGTATCTGCCCATTAATTCCGGATCCATCACATTGACCGAGTTGAGATTTCCTTCCGAGTTATGGGCGCCGGTAGGTGGGGGCGGAACAGGCGCGCTGGCGATTTTAAGACCAGTGGGAATTGGATCGATAACCGAGCTTGGCACGGATGGCTGTGCGGCAAACTGGCAATGCGTGGATGAGGCGACTTCAGATGGGGACGGAACTCGCGTTATCAGAGCTTCGAATTCATATGGAACCGACCTTTATGAAATTGAGGATCCCTCCGCGGCAAGCGGTACGATTGATAGCGTAATCGTATATGCGGAAGCTCGAAAATACCAGACTCAGGGGGATATCAGGCTGGCTATTTCGACAGGCGGATTTTTATATCCCGGAACCGTACAACCGTTGAGTCAAACATATGTAACATACAGCCAAACTTGGGTAATCAACCCAAATACCGGTTCGCCCTGGACCTGGCCGGAGACCGTGAATATTGAAGCCGGTGCTATGGTTCGGGGCCAGAATGCCGGAAAACCGGCTTATATGACGCAATTATGGGTGGTTATAGCATATACAAATTAATGGGTCTAAAGTATGAATAACAAAAATCGTAAATCGATTTATTTTATGGAGGAAGGTTTTACGTTAATAGAACTTGTGTTGATTATTGTAATTATGGGAATTGTGGCTACAATAGCCATGAAGTCAATGGGACCGGCCGTCGATCAATCGAGGGTCGACGCCACCATGGAGGAAATGGAGATATTGGCGCAGGCGATAATCGGGAATAAAGATCTCGTATCCGAAGGTATAAGATCCGATTTCGGGTATGTCGGCGATATCGGGGCGCCGCCCCCGGATCTCGACGCTCTGGTTTCCAATCCCGCCGGTTATGGTACCTGGGACGGCCCCTATGTGCTAAACAGTTTCATGGAGAACCCGAATGATTTCAAAGAGGACGCCTGGGGAAACGAATATGGTTATTCCGGCGGCGTGGTAATTACATCATCGGGAAACGGATCGTCCCTCACAAAACAGTTTGCGGGTAGCATAAACGAATTACTAGCCAATACGGTAAAAGGAAATGTCTATGATGGTCTGGGGGCGGCGCCGGCTGACAGCGCTTCCGGTGTAGACATAATAATATATTATCCCGATGGAACCGGCAACCTCACCTCGAGTGCGGTAAATCCCTCGCCATCAGGACAATTCTCTTTTTCCGATATGATTCCCATGGGTAATCATCTTATCCGGGCGGTGTACACCTCCACCGATGATACGACATCGCAATATATTACCGTTCTGCCGGGCAACGCTGCTTTCGGCGAGTTGAGATTTTCAAAATCATACTGGTAAGTCTATAACATACTTTATATTAAATCATTCATACTCGGGATAAATCAATTAAAAGTCGCGGTTTTCAGGCAAAATCTGGTTGAATCGGTTCATATTCTCGGCAAATGCTGACGATAAGCATATAAGACGCTTTCTTATAAAATCTTAGCAGTTTTTCCGATCTGAGGAAAAGGTCGGAATGTGTGCTATTTACAATTGACGCAATAACAAAGGCTGATCGGCGCAAAGTATGAATGAAGTTCGGACAATTTCGCAGAACACAGAGAAAAACAGCGATTTGTCGCAGAATAAAACCGCTAATACCTTGCCGATCCAAACGGCGATTTCTCGCAAACTCAAACGCAGGCTGGAATCGGGTATTCTGGTAACCGATATCTCTTCTGGATCTTTCAAGTATATTTGTCTGGTAAAGAAAAAGGATAAAATTACGGTCAAGGATTATGGTGACCTGAAGCGGGAAGATCTCGGGATCATCTCCGACGACCCGCTCGATCTTTATCGCGCGGGGATGGCATCGATCGAGGGCAAATCCAGGATAAGAATCCGGGATATCCTGGTCGTTTCTTCTCACCTGGACTTCTTTATCAGAAAGCTGGAATTACCGCTGTTAAAAAAAAGTGAGATCGAGAGAGCCGCAATATGGGAGATTGATAAACAAATTCCGATAGGAGTTGACGATTCTTATTTAAGGATCAGAAGAGATGAATTAAAAGAGGGTATTTGTGGCCTGACCGTGGGGGCTGTTCCCAGAAGTCAGATTAATTACTGGCAATTTCTCGATAAAAAACTGATCGGCATTGTCCCGACCCCCGTGGCATTGATCCCCGTAGGGCCGCCCGCGATATCTAAAGATTTATCATACTGCTACGTTTTTAATGATGAATCCCTTTTGTATATCGGGTTTTACAATTCGGACGGTTTGCAATACCAGCATCAGATTGTTGCCGGGTCAACCGAGACCATTTTCGAAGCCGGCGATTCATTTCTGAATCCTCCCAGAATAGTTGATGAACTCGCCAACAGCGTGGAGGTTTTCTACAGTCGTTTTCCGGATGAGCGTGTCGCCGGTATCGTGCTATTTATGTCCTTCAAAGAAATTACTCAGCTGGCGTCTTTAATAAGCGAACGGATCGTTATCGATGTCATACCCGCGGACTTTCCGGAAAACGTGGAAATTGAAAAATCCGGCGATACGGAAATATTAAATTCCAAATATATTCCGCTTCTGGGCGCCGCCAGAGTGGGGAATGACGATTTTATATTTCTTCCGAAAACCCTCGAAGATAACATCAAAAATAGAATTATAAGAAAAATCATTTATTATGGTTTAACCGCCGGCCTGATAACGTTAACGCTGCTCTTTGTATTTCTATTCGCGGGAGTCAATATAAATAAATCGAAATTGGGCAATATCCTGACGCAGAAAAGTCAAATCGAAAGCTCTATAGCATTTAAAAAAAGCCGCGAATATCTGACAAGAACGAACCTGATGTCCGCTTTAAAAAACAGGTTCGATACGGTGAATAATGAATCGTCGAATTTATGCCGTGCCCTCGCAAATCTTACTCCTGAAAATATCTATTTGAATGATCTTAATCTGATATCTGAAGCCGGTCAGATCCAGATCGAAATTACGGGATATTTCGACGGAGAGATATCCAGGTCCGATACGAAGATCTTAGACTTTATGGATAATTTGAGATATTACGGTTTAGATCAGATCAAATTGGAACGGCTCGCCCATAAGTTGTCGGGAAATAGAAAAACTGAAAGTTTTAAAGTTGCCGGAAGGTATATGCATAATGATTGATATAGACTTTTACATTAGAAAAGGTTGGCCTTTGATATTAATTTTTATATCCGTGGCCGCCGCCTTTTATTTCAATCATTCCGTATCGGTCGATTATAAAAACCGAATTGCCCTGGCGGAACAGGAACTGGCCTCCATCAAGGCGGAAATATCCCTGTCTCAGAAAAGAGTGGTCGAGTATCATCGCGCCAGAACCGATTTAAACAGATACTCCGTTTATATGTATACCAAGCAGAACCCTCAAAAATTAATGGATCGGCTGAAATCTGACGCCTTAGATTACAGCATCAAACTGAGTGATATTCAAATCGACGTTCCGCGATTCTTTAAAGACCGCTACAATCCTGAAACGGTAATTCTGGTTAAATTTCAGGCTTCTTTCAAAGGTGATTATTACAGGCTGGGCAAGTTTCTGAAATCTCTGGAGAAGCGGCCCTATCTCGACCGCATAGAGGAAATGAATGTCGCTATCAATAAGCCCGACGGGAGCGAGCTTAAAATGATAATAAAGGGTATCCTGAGAGTTTTCGATAAAAATATTGTGGAATGGTGCGAGGATAATGGATCGTAGAAAAATCATAATATATTCAATATTCATAATTGTCGTCGCCTATGGATTTTATTTTCACTTTCTATCCGGCGAACCTGCGAAAAAAATTGATACTCCTGCGCGGTTTTATGATACCATGCAGGCCAATATATCCAGCGCGGAGCAAATCCTGACCGAACGTAAGGTCGAGGAAACAAACGAATATCAGCCGAATGTGCGACATACTCGCGAAAGAAATCCATTTGAAAATAAAAACATCAATCAGGGGAAAAAACCTACGGCCGGAATTCCTGTCCGGTATGCCAGACCGAATGTTTCCGCGATATCCGTGGGTGGATCGGAGACTTTTGTTATTGCAAACAACAAGATCATTAAAATCGGAGAAACAGTTGGCGTCTGGAGATTGATAAAAGTCGAATCGGAGAAAGCGTTGTTTAATGGCCCGGACAGCACAATATGGGTAAGCCTTGGGGGGTAAAAATGATTATAAGATACCTGGTAATGGTGGTCTTTTTTACGACATGCTACGCCATCGCGGGTGATAATACGCTTCCCGCGGATAGAGAACGTTTAACGGATAGCCCCGCCTGGCTGGATAACAGAATTAGCGTCGATTTCGAGGGTACTCCGCTGGTGACTGCTTTATCTCTTCTTTCCAGGAAAAGCGGTTTTAATATCGTAACTCCGCCTCTGGACGAGAATACAGTTTCGGCGCACCTTAAGGACGTCACGGTCAGGGAGGCCCTGGATGCCATACTCAAGGTATCGGGATATATATATTATATCGACGGCGGTATCGTGGTGGTCAGGTCGCTTGCCGATGAGAGGCCCGGCGAACTCGTAACCAGGGTGTTCAGTCTGAACTATATCGACGCTCGCCAGGTGGAAGAACAGGTAAGAAATATGCTTTCGCAAAAGGGCAAAGTGCAGATCATTTCCGCGGGGCTGGCGTCCGCGGGCGGTGAAACTTCCGGTTTTCCATCGAAGATGATTGCCGTAACCGATCTGGGATTCATAATCCCCCTGGTGGAAGAGTTTATTGAAAAGGTTGACGTTAAACCGTGGCAGGTTCGAATAGAGGTCAAACTTATCGAGACGAATCTCTCCAGCGAGGAGAAATTCGGATTCGACTGGCAGAAAAGCGTGCTGGCCAAAATCACCGGCGCCGATCCCGGCATTGAAACCTCGCAAAATAACGGCTCCGATAAGCTGCTCGCGTTCGCGGAGCATCCCTACGGGAATAGCGATTTCACCTATGGTACCCTGACCATCTCGGAAGTGTCCTTGCTTATCGATTTCCTGAAAGAATCCGGAAACTCGAAGCTTTTGTCCAACCCGTCGGTTACCACCTCCGACGGCAAACCGGCGCGTATCGAGGTCGCCACCACCATCCCTATCCAGACCATAAACAGGTTCACCGAAGCGGCCGCGGTGCAGGATATAGCTACATACCAGTTTAAAGATGTCGGCATCACTCTCGACGTTACGCCCGTCGTAAATGACAGCGGATATATTACGTTAAAATGCACCCCGTCGGTGGAGGAGATAACCGGCTGGGTCGGTCCCACCGACAACCAGCAACCGATTACGTCCAAAAGAACCGTAACGACCGATGTCCTGGTAAAAGATGGCGAGACTCTCGTTATAGGCGGTCTCATAAAAGAGAATACCATCCAGTCCGAAAAAGGGGTCTGGCTTCTTTCCGATATTCCGTTCCTGGGAGAACTGTTTAAAACCCGTTCCAATACCAAAAGCAGTTCGGATCTGATGATCTTGATCAAGCCGGTCCTGCTGCCGTAAGAACTATACGAATGTAATTCTAACGCAGGCATAAATAAAAAGTCCCGACCACGCCGACGGCGTGGCAGGGGCTTCACACCGAATTTTTTGATATTTATTTGATTATTGTCATACGTTTAGTAGCTGAATATTCGCCCGCTTGAAAGCTGTAGAAATACATTCCCGACGCGATATGGGAAGCATCCCAGGTTACAGCATATGAATCTGGGGATTGGAAAGCGTCGATCAGCGTTTAGACTTTTCTGCCGAGAATATCATAAACTTCGAGCGTGATTTCCATTTCAAAGGGAACGGTGTATTCTATTGTGGTTTGGGCGTTGAATGGGTTGGGATAGTTGTTCTGCAGGTTGATAAGATCAGCAATTTTACCAGCATAAATTTTGCCCGGGCCTTCAATGCAGAATATTTCAAGCGTATCTGTGAAGGCCGATTGGTCCGCGTCATCGACCGCCTCTACGTAATAGTATGTCGGGACCTGTTGAAAACAGGGACTGCTATAAGAGACTTCTGTATCAGCATACCTTGTGGCGGTTGTCGAATCCACGAATTCCCATTGCGCACCCAACTTGCGATATACCCTATAGGTGTGAAGATCGGGCTCATTCGATCCCGTCCAGGATATTACCACGCTGTCCTCGTCGCTTTCATCCGCAAGAAATTCGAGATCTTCGATATGCGGCGGGGCGTCAAAGAAGCTGTAAAAAACCTCTTCATCTACAATTCTACTGTTAAGTTCGCCTATGCTGAGAACATGCAGATTATCGTAAACATCCGATATTATAACCGGCAGGCCATATTTTTCAATTTCCTCCTCGTCTGCGGGCAGGGTAGCTATTCTATCCCACTCTCCTGTTAATATATCGAATTTGCGGTATTTAACAACCTGATAATCATAATTATGGGGAGGATCAGTGGCATATCCACCTTTTTCCCAGGCCACATGGATGTTACCATACGAATCACACGCTACCGAGGGCTTATATGAAAATTCGGAGGTCGAAGCTATTGTATCAACAATTGAACTCCAGGTGTCACTTTCAAGATTCAGCTTTCTATAAAATACCCTTGACTGCGGTTTTGTACTCCAAACAACGTGCAGAAAGGAGGTATCGTTTACAACGGAAATAGCGCAATAAGGATGCATGGCGGCGGTATCCGCAGGCGCGCCGGAAACCTGGGTCCCGGGATAAGCGCCAAAATCGTTGTCGTTAGTTGATTTATTTAAGTAATAGATTTTATATGCATTACTTCCACTTTGGTCGGCATATACTAAATGTATGGTATCGTCTCCGTCGACACAGGCATTCTCAAATCGCGAATTATGAGTACTGCTTGAATCGCCGGTGTATACCTTAGTTTCTGCTGAATCAATCCATCCGTCGTCATATTCGTTGAAATATAGATGCAAATCAACGCCTACGTCGTACTGCCAGAAGGCATATGCTTTTCCATCCGAAAGAGCGACTAAATTTGTAGACCAGCCAGCGCTAGAAGACCCAAGTTGATAACCGCTGGAATCGCTTATTAAATATCCTTCTTCTCCCCAGTAATCTCCATCAAAGGTATTACCTCTTAGTTCTTTTAAATTCGACGAATACCCGTCTTCAGACACATAACATGCTAAAAGTACTGGCGGATAATCACCTGGTAACACACAAATTGACGGATGACCAAATCCATTAGGATTCCAATTAGGTTCAACTGAGATTAATTCATCAGATTGATCCCAGTTGCCATTATAATCTCTTTTTCTGAAATAAATTTGCAGATCCTCATTCCTTTGATCTTCCCATACCGCATAAACATTGCCGTTATCGTCGGCGGCAATTGACCAGGGGCAATCATCACCTCTTGAAGCTTGCTTATTTGTAAGTGTATCATTAACAATAATCAACTCTTCCCAACCGCAGTATCCCGGCTCCGTAGAAAAAATTACTGCAAAAGCTACAAACACAAAACAGTAACGTGCCATTGTACCCTCTTTGATTTTATTTTAAAATAGTAAATTTCTTTACATACTCGAAATCAAGATTGCTTATTTTAATAAAGTATATACCGGATCCGACCCCCCTTCCCTTTTCATCTTTAAAATCCCAAATTATTTTATCGGTAGACACGACATTTCCCCGGAAAAATATTATCCGGCCTGTAATATCAAAAATTCTTAAGTCAGCATTATTATATAAGTCGTTAGGAACATTTATAAAAAGCATATCATTAGCCGGGTTCGGGTAAATGAATAAATCCTGTGAAACCGGTTTTACAACAGCTTGCGCGTTTGTTTGTAACAGCTCATAAATTCTCGTGTAGTTGGGAATATGACTCGTTGCAATTACAACTTCCTCAGTTCCATCGCCGTTGGTATCTACCAGATAAGGGATTACAGTACCCTGCAAACTGTCTAAGTGCCAAACTCTATGCCACCCGGCTATTGACTCGTATTTATAAACTCCAACATTGAAATTGGAGGAAAAGACAAATTCAGGGATATCATCGCCATCAACATCCCCCGCGTCAACACCGCCCAACCGCCAGGGATTTCCGGGCAGGGAATCATAGTAAACAACCTCGTACTGATTATTGCCGACAGCTTCATATACTTTGAAGAAAAATCCTCCGTTGGAAAAATCATGGCTTCCCGACACCCATTCAGAAAAACCGTTGCCATCTGTATCCCCTATAAATTTATGGATCGTCAAATTGGGATGGCCGAACGGCTCCTGCCAGACAATATTAAAACTATCATCAGCCGCATTTTCAAATACTGAAAGATAGCCTACGCCCGACCCACCTGCAATCTCCATAAATCCGTCGCCATCGAAATCACCCCAGGCAAAATCACCGGGACTGCCGTATGGCCACTGAATTTCAATGAAATTTTCATAAAGATTGTCTCCCGTATTTTCATTTACCGCGATATAATAATACGATGTTGTATGGTTATTGTGTGAGACCTCAAAATTATTATCGTTGTCTAAATCCGTATATTTAGGCCAAACCCGATAGCTACCTTCAAGGGGGGTAATCTGCCAGACAAGTGAATCGGCGTATCTGTTTAGCCCTGTTTGTTCATAAATAAACATGCTTCTTTGCCACTGCGTTAATATGTCTATAAGCCCGTCATTATCAGCATCTCCCAAATCAAATAGGGTTTTGCCGGTATCTATTCTGTTAACCTCGGTAAAATTGAAATTACCATCGTTCTCAAGAAAAACCAGAGGCGTTCCGAGAACAAGGTCACCGCCAATTAATTCAATATACCCATCATTTAAAAAGTCATAGGACTGCAAATCTTCTGTCAGGAACATATTCAACTCCGCTACCAGCTCAAATATTAGGCTGTCCTCCGCCGGATCAAGCACCCAGCCATTCATAACCGGCTCACCCCCAATAAGATAGGTGTCTAATATTCCTGTTCTGGTGTCCTTTACAGTCACATGATCGCCGTTTACGGAGACAAGCTCAAGGCCGGGCGGCAGTTCCCATGCCAGGGCTAGAACGGGAATCAGCATTATCAATATCAGCGTTTTCAACGCGCCTCCTGATTATGGAGTAAAAATAACAGATTGAAAATGAAATGTCAAGGAATTAAAAAAGCCCCGGCATCCGCCGGGGCTTTTTTAATGTCTCTAACTGATCTAATTACTTAATTAAAAGCATCTTCTTCGAATCGCGGTAATCGTCAGCCTTCAAGGCGTTATAACGGGGTCGGCAAAAAATATAAAATTTCGACGACATCTTAATTTTTGATAATTATGATATTTATCATTTCTTCTGAAAGATAAATTATTATAATGAAGGCCTTTTTTGAAATTGATTGACAAGGATTTTTAAATTTAGTGGATCTTTAATATGATAAATGGAGTTGTTGGATTGATATGAAAATCGGAACCAGGGGAAGCGATCTTGCCAGATTCCAGACAGATATGATCGCCGAGAAAATAAAGCAGAGTCTGGGAATTGAAGTCGAGATAGAAGTTATTAAGACAAAAGGGGATATAGTAACCGATCGACCGTTGCGCGAGATTGAGGGCAGGGGATATTTCACAAAAGAGCTCGAAGATGCACTATTGGATAAAAGAATAGACCTCGCTGTGCATTCATTCAAAGATATGCCGTCTCAAAATCCCGAGGGGCTTGTTGTGGCGTGCGTTTCGGAACGTGAAGATCCCGCCGACCTATTGATTGTTAAAAAAGACTCCTATAAACCCGATAGGGGGGAAATTCCTCTTTCTGAAAACGCCGTTGTGGGAACCAGCGCCGTCCGCCGCGAAACCCAGATTAAGGCCATAAGAAACGATTTAAACATAAAGGATCTTCGTGGTAATGTGCCCACAAGGCTGAGGAAACTCTCGGAAGGGCTCTATGACGCGATCTTCTTGGCGTCTGCGGGAGTCAAACGATTGAATATTGATTTAAGCGACTTTGAAGTAGTTCGATTAAATCCAACACAATTCGTACCGTCGCCGGGGCAGGGGGTACTGGCGGTGCAGATGAGGATAGACGATCCCGGTATCGAGCCCATCAAAAGTATAATTCACAATCAGAACTCATATATCGCCACTTCGATTGAAAGAGGCGTGATGGCGAGGTTCGGAGGCGGTTGCGGCCTGCCGCTGGGAGCGTACGCATATTCGGATAAAGGTAACTGGCATGTTTACGGTTTCTGGGGAGGAATTGAAGGAAAACCGAAATGGGCGAATGTCAGCGGTATGGATACGTCGGAGCTGGCGGAAAGGCTGTATAACGGTTTGGCTCATGATTGAAATGAACAGGAAAATAATAATAACGCGCGATGTTAAAAAAGCGGCCCCATTGGTCGCTATATTGGAGCCTTATGGAATTTTATCTTATGTTGTTCCCGTTACTCAAACCGTTTTCGATTCCTCCAGGACAATCCCTGAAAATTTAAATGAATTTAACTATATCGCGTTTACCAGCGCCAACGCTGTTGACGTTTTTTCAGAAATATTGAATAAAAGCGGCATCAAATTAGGGCAAGGGATAAAAATATTCGCGGTCGGTTCCTCTACGGCCGCGGTTGCCGAACGCGTTATCCGGAAACCGGATCTGGTTCCGGAGAAAAACGACGCCGCGTCGTTGGCGGAGGCCTTGATTGGGAAAACGGATGATCCGCGGAAGTTAAATGTTTTCTGGCCCTGCGGTGTTGACGCGCTGCCCGATTTTGAAGAAATCCTGTCGAGGGCGGGCGCCGGTGTTACCCGCTGGGAATGTTATAGAACCGAGGCCCTCGATTCGAAAAATATCGGGTCGCGGCTTCAGACAATAGCCCCCTGGGATCTGGTATTTTTCGCCGCGCCCAGCGCCGTTAAGGCGTTTGCTGAAGCCTGGGATGATAAATCCGGTTTCAATGCGGTTGCCATAGGACCGACGACCGAACAAGCTTTGAAAAGCGCGGGCTATGATAAAATTGTAACCAGCAAAGGAACGTCGGTTACCGAATGCGCCGGCGCGATTGTTGACGCTTTACGGTTGAAGGTACGGAGTTAAAATGAAAAAATCAAATCCCTTGAGATTGCATTTTATCCTATTTCTTGCCCTCTCAATCGTGGCTATCGCTCAGCTAAGCTGGTGGGTTATATTCCAGGTGAAAGAAGGGGATAGAATCACCTCGCATCAGCAATCGATCTGGAATCATCAAGAAAAGGTGGCTTGGACATATTTTGACAATGCCGGCCTGACAGATCCCGAAAAATCATCATGGTTAAAAGCCAATTTCCCCGACCTGGAACTGGATAAAGAAAACCATGGCCTGAAAATTACTCCCGAAGCCTCTCAGCGTCTCGACGATCTTGCGCAGAAACGCGTGAGGATGTTTGTTTCCGAGAGCGCTTTTTTCAGCCTGCTGGTCTTATCCGGGGTATGGTTTTTTTACTGGGCCCTGCGCAAACGGGTTGAGTTCGAAGGCAAAATCGAGAGCATATTAAGCTCCGCCGCCTCTTCGTTAAAAAAACCTCTAACTTCCATCAGGGATGATTTGAACACTATATCCGGTCATTCGAAATCAGAGTCGGTGATGAATGAACTACTAAACAGAATTTCATCAAATGTTCGGAAAATAACCGATACCTGCGAAAGCGTTACCTTGATTAAAATGCTTGCCGCCGACAAAAGGAAGATAGAGCTGGAATTGACCGATATCTCGGATACCCTGAAATCAGTTATAAACGATTATAATAACTCGCATATAAAATCGGATTTAAAAATAAATTCTGATATTGAGAGAAATCTTACCGCCGTGACGAATCCTCAGCAGTTGTCCAGAATCTTTCAAGGTGCGCTGCGGATAGTCGATAATTATGCCGCCGAAAAAGCTGTCATCAACGTAAGGCTATCTATAGAACTCAATTCGGGAATCTTGAGCATAAAATGGAAGCTCGATATGGAAAATAGAGATATAAATAATGTCTGCAATGGAATCGAATCTGAATTGGGCATCATTCGCGAACTGGCGGAAACAATAGGAGTTAAAATCAAGGTTGTAGCCGAAGGTGATAATTCCATATGCGTCTTGACGGAGCTGCCTCTTCTGGAAGAATAAGAAGATAGACCTGGCTAAGAATCTGGAAAGCATAAATGATTGACTCGAAAAAGATGAAGTATCTAAGGGCCTGCCGGGGCGACAATATGAAGGTCCCGCCGGTATGGCTCATGAGACAGGCCGGGCGTTATCTGCCCGAATACCGTGCCGTTCGCGAAAAATACGAATTCCTCGAAATCTGCAATAATCCTGAACTCGCCTGTAAAGTAACGCTTCAACCCATAAGACGGTTCGGTTTTGACGCCGCTATTTTATTCAGCGATATACTTATTCCCTTAGTCCCCATGGGCGCCAACCTTACTTTTGGCAACGGCGAGGGTCCCAGGATAAACCCTCCTTTTAGATCCTCAAATGATATTAAAAAATTAAAATCGGTCAATCCCGAAAAGGATCTTGATTTCGTTCTAAAGTCTATTCGGATGGTCCGCCACGAACTCGTTGCCGAAGTCGCCCTGATCGGATTTTGCGGGGCGCCGTTTACCCTGGCTACCTACATGGTGGAGGGCGGCAAGCCCAATCCCTTCGCCAATATTAAAGCATTAATGTACAAGGATCCGGAAGCGTTCACGATTCTTATTGATAAACTAAAGGACATGGTGCGGGTTTATCTCAGAGAGATGGTGAATTCCGGGGCCGACGCCATCCAGCTTTTCGACACCTGGGCCGGCACTTTGAATTCTTCCGATTATAAAACATATGTCCTTCCGTTTGTTAAAGAGATATTCGAGGACTTGAAGGATCTGGATGTTCCCATGACTTACTTTGTTCATAACGGCTCTCATCTGCTTCACGAAATTAGGGATACGGGATGCAGCGTCGTCAGCCTCGACTGGCGTTGTTCTATTTCGGAGTCCCGAAAGATTTTCGGTAATGAGACAGCCTTGCAAGGCAATCTCGATCCGACCGTGCTATTGGGAGATGAAAAAATCATAAGAAATAAAGCTAGAGTAATACTCGACGAGGCTTCCGGGAACGGCGGTTTTATATTTAATCTCGGTCATGGTATCCTCCCCATGACACCAATCTCCTCAGTGGAAATTATGCTGGACGAGATCAAGGGAGTAATATGAGTATGATTCCGCTGAAAGATGTTCCTGAAGAATGCATTTTTAATCTTATCGAAAAGCTCGACGTCCGGGGTCCCCGATATACATCGTACCCCACCGTGCCGGTCTGGAAAACGGGGGATTTCACAGATGATTTCGTAACTTCTCTGAAAAGAATCAGCGTCGAGAGGAAACCTATAGCCGTCTATATGCATCTTCCGTATTGCAACTCGCGATGCTTTTACTGCGGATGCAATTCCTGTATAACCCGGGATAATCATAAATTCAGGTCTTATGTTGATTATCTAAAACGTGAGATCGATATGGTCTTAGAATATCTTCCTGACGGCGCCCGTCATTGTCAGCTGCATCTGGGAGGAGGAACTCCCACCCATTTTCCTCCCGATATGCTTGCCGAACTGCTCGATTATTTTGTTGAACGGGTTCCCGGAAGCGAGAATGTCGATAGATCCATCGAGGTCGACCCTCGGGTTACCACCGATGAACATTTAAAACTTCTGTCCGAACGGGGATTCAGGCGCATCTCAGCGGGATTGCAGGATCTGAATGCCAATGTCCAGAAAGCGGTCAACAGGATTTTCACCGCCGATAAGATGAAAAGGTTTGTCGATTCCGCAAGAGATTATGGATTTACCGGAGTCAATATCGATCTTATTTACGGTTTGCCGTTACAGAACAGAAAAACCTGGGCCGAGACCATGAAGGCGGTCCTGCAGTTTGATCCCGACAGGCTGGTTTGTTTCGGCTATGCGCATCTACCGTCTAAAATAAAGCACCAGAGAGCTATTAAGGAAGAGGATCTGCCGTCGTCCAGTGAGAGGCTCGGTATGCTTCTGGACGCCAACCGCTTTTTCGCCGAGAACGGTTATGAGGCGGTCGGCATGGATCATTTCGCCAAGCCCGACGATGAACTGGCGCGGGCCAAAAACAACGGCCGGCTCTGGCGCAATTTCATGGGATATACAGACATCGCGGGACTGGAGCTTCTGGGGCTGGGATGCTCCGCCATAAGCGAATTCCAAGATCTGTTTGTTCAAAATCTTTTCCCACCCGAATCGTACGAGGAAAAACTCGCCGGCGGTCAGCTTCCGATCGTAAAAGGATGCAAACTCGACGGAGACGATATCATCCGAAAAAAGTTTATCAATCATCTTATGTGCAATCTCGAAATCAGGATTCCGTCTGATGACAATGGGGAAAACGCCAGGACGATTGACAATCTAAAGAGATCGCTGGATGAGCTCAGGCATTTCGAGGATGAGGGACTGATAGTTCCTGACGTTGAGGGATTTACTATCACGCCCCTCGGTCAGCTGTTTCTCAGAAATATCGCCATGCCGTTTGACAGGTATCTTTCCAGAGAATCGGCGGCCGCGTTTTCGAAAACGATTTAGGATAGAAAAAAAAATGAAAGCGATATTGCTGGTGAATATGGGCGGCCCGTCAAACCTCAAAGATATAAGAGGCTATCTGAATTCAATATTTAACGATCCCGCTATTTTGCCGCTTCCGGCTTTTTTGAGAAAACCGCTGGCGGGATATATATCGCGTAAAAGGGAAACGAGAGTTGCCGAACGATACCGGTTGATCGGGGGCGGTTCGCCGCTTCCGGGATGGACCGAAAAACTTGGCAATCTCGTAGCCGTCGAGCTGAAAAATCGCAAGAATAATATAAAAGTGATCCACGCGTTCAGATACTCGCCGCCGTTGATTGAAGACACAATCGGTAAATTGAATAATAATGAGATTGATGAGATTTCACTATTGCCGTTATTCCCGCATAGAACCGGCGCCATGACCGGCTCGATAGAGAAAGAAACTGTGAGGATCTGCAAAAGGCAAAATATTAATCTGAAATGCGTACACGCCTGGGGGAACCGTCCGGAGATTATCTCCATCTGGAGTGAATACATAAACCGGGAGACTGAAAAGATATCCGGTGACTGTTTTGTGCTGTTCGTGGCGCACGGTATACCGTTGAGGGACGTAAAAAGGGGAGACGACTATCCCGAGCAGGTCAAAGAAACCGCAAGAGCTCTGGGAGAGAGACTCCCGGAAAACGTCCGTTGGTCGCTTGCCTTTCAAAGCCGGGTGGGGCCGGTGAAATGGACCGGTCCCTATCTTGAGGATGAAATTATAAGAATATCAAAAACATCGAAAAACCTCATTCTGGCGCCCCTCAGTTTCGTATCCGATTGCCTGGAGACATTGTACGATCTGGATATAATAGCCTCGCAATTGGCAAAAGAATCCGGTTTTGAATCGGTTACAAGGGTTCGGGTTTTTAACGATGATCCCCGGTTCGCCAGAGCGTTGGCCAGGATCGCTTTGGAGGCGGCATAGATGGCAGTTAAGACCGCCAGACGCAAAGTGGTCGTAGTTGGCGCGGGCGTGGCCGGTCTCGCATCGGCATTTCTGATACGCGAAAAAGCCAGAGAGAGAGGTTCCGAGATTGATATTGCTATCCTGGAAGCCAAACCTTACCCCGGCGGATCGACTAAGACTGATATAACAGACGGCTACACCTGCGAATGGGGGCCGAACGGTTTTCTCGATAACGAACCTCTGACTCTAAAACTGGTTAAAACGCTGGGCATGGAGAACAGATTGGTAAAAGCCAATGAGGCCTCGAGCAGAAGATTTATTTATCATAACGGCAAAATGAGGGAGATAGCCCTAAATCCTATAAAGTTCCTTAAGTCGGATATCCTCTCGCTTCCCATTAAACTGCGAATGGCTCTGGAATATTTCATTCCGGCAAAGAAAAACGGCGATGACGAAACGGTTTACTCGTTCGGCAAGCGCAGGCTGGGAGCCGGTTTCGCGAAATATCTTCTCGATCCCATGGTCTCCGGCATTTTCGCCGGAAATACAAAAGAGCTTTCCCTTAAAGCGGTATTCCCCAAAATGGTCGAGATGGAAAGAGAATACGGCGGGCTGTTTAAAGCCATGTTCGCTAAACAGAAAGAGTCCCGAAGAAACGGAGAAAAGGAGGGAGGTCCCGCGGGTCCGGGGGCTACCCTTCACACTTTTAGATACGGCATGGGGGAATTGACCGAAACTCTAGCGGAAGAAATGAAAAATGAGTTGAGATTATCGTCGCCCGTGTTCTCGATACGAAAAGAGAATGGTAAATTTATAGTCATTATCGATAATGATAAAATCGAAGCCGACCATGTGATTTTGGCCTGCCCGTCCTACGAGACCTCTAAAATGATCGAAGATATCGATACTAAAGTGGCGGGATATCTGAATGAAATTAAATTTGCCCCGGTTGATGTTGTGTGTCACGGCTACAAATCGGATAACGTGGGACGTTCGGTTGACGGTTTCGGCGTCCTGGTGCCCCGGTCGGAGCGTATCCGTTCGCTGGGAAATCTATGGAGCGATTCGATTTTCCCCGGACAGGCTCCCAACGGTCATCACCTTTTCAGGACCATCCTGGGCGGAGCCTGCGATCCCGATATCGTAAATCTCAAAGACGAATCCCTGGATAGTATTGCGCAAAAGGATCTGTCGCGGATAATCAATGTCAGAAACAAACCCGATTTTACCAGATTATTCAGATACGCCAAAGGCATAGCTCAATACACCGTCGGGCATCTCGCGCGGGTTGCCGCAACCGAACGGATGGAAAAAGATCTTCCCGGCCTGTTTTTTACCGGCGTCTCCTACCGCGGGGTATCGGTAAATGGGTGCGTTAAGGACGCTTTCAGGGTCGCGAATAAATTCCGGGATATGGAGAGAAGCGGATGAACGTGCTGTTTTCTCTATTGCCGGCGGTTATTATCGCTATTTTTGGAGGTCTTCTGGCTACCTGGGTGCATCTGGCCAATCGCCCCAACAGCCACATAGAAAAATGGGCATTGAAGATAAGCTGGTTTTCTCTATTTATATATTTTATCTGGCTGCTTTTGCTGACCGTCCATCAAAAACAGATTCCTTTCGTAAACGTCGGCCAGCTGGCGGCCTTTATCGGGTTATTAATCTGGGCCGCTCATCTGTACGCTCAAAGAAGGATGAAACAGGGGATTCTCGTGGTTCTTCCTATTATTACAGTGATTATTTTAATTCTGATTTCCCTGGTACTTGGAGCGC
Organism: uncultured bacterium; assembly: GCA_965602185.1. GTDB lineage: Bacteria > Zixibacteria > MSB-5A5 > UBA10806 > UBA10806. Next base: position 11,218 of record CBFCYP010000016.1, on the reverse strand, counting down.
AGCCGGCCGATGTCCCCGATATGTTCGAGGGATACTGGGTCTCTTTTCATATTACCTTTGAAATGGTCGGCGTCGCGCTCCTGCTGGGAGCGGGTGTTTACGGTTTCGGGTACCTGATCCTCCACCGGCAGATTAAAAAACGTAAGTTCGGTCCGTTTTTCTCCATGATGCCGTCATTAACCGATCTTAACCGGTTGCGCTCGCTGACTATTACCTCCGGCTGGATTTTCGTTACTGCAGGAACATTGGGCGGAACAATCTGGATGTTGATGCGCAAGGAGCTGTACCAGGCCCTGTCAGGACATCTGGCGATTGCCCTCATATTCTGGGGAATTGTCACTCTCATGACCGCCGCCAGCCGTTTCCGCTGGTTCAGACAGCATCAACTCGCGGGCTTTTCCGCTTTAATATCCGCAGTGATGATTATTTTAATAATGATGTCCATAATAATTACCTATCCGGGGAGCTTGAAATGAATATCGAGATGATAGGTATAAATCATGAGACATCAGACATCGCCGCCAGGGACAAGGCCGCCATAAACCCCGAACGTTATTCGGAGATATCTAAAAAAATAAACGAGATTTCGGGAATTGACGGTTCGGTTATATTATCGACCTGCAACAGGGTTGAAATATATATGTCACCGCAAAATCATCTATCCGATTCCGATCTTAAAAATATATTTGGAAAAATCACCGGACTTGATAAAACCGAATATGAAAACGCCTACATCTACAGGGACGAGGACGCGGTCCGGCACCTTTTCCGGGTGGCCTCGGGATTAAACTCGCAACTCCTGGGAGAAGTACAGATTCTGGGGCAGGTTAAGACCGCCTATTACTCGGCGCTGGAGCTGGGTACGGTCACAGGTTTCCTGAATCGGCTGTTTTTAAAAGCTATCGAATGCGGGAAATTCGTCAGGGAACGCACGGCAATATCGCAGGGGGCCGTCTCGGTGGCCTTCGCTGCGGTCGATCTCGCCGGTAAAATATTCGGCAATCTTGAAAAACTGAACCTGCTTATTATAGGAGCCGGAGACACCGGAAAACTGGCGGCCCTCTATTTTCACAGCGCCGGCGTTTTTTCATGGAGAATTTCCAACAGGACCCCGGAGCGGGCGGAAGCCCTGGCCACGGAATTATCCGGCATCAAGGTCGATTTTCCTCCGAACGAAGGCGATATGTCATGGGCTGATATCGTGGTTTCCGCCACCGGCGCTCCCGGTTATGTTATAGAAGCAAACAGAATTTCTGATATACTAAAAAAACGTGAAAACCCGATCTGCTTTCTTGATCTCGCCGTCCCTCGCGATATCGATCCCCAATTGAAAGACGCCAACAACACTTTTGTTTATTCGGTCGATGATTTCAACGAACTCGTGGAGGTAAATCTCAAAGCCAGGAGAAAAGAGGCGGAGCGGGCCGAGAAATTGGTAACTCAGAAAGTCGATAGTTTTGTTAAATGGCACCGCGAGAATCGCGTGGCTCCCACTATACAACAACTGCAGGAAATAGTGGAGGGGATAAGGCTCGCCGAGCTCGAGAAAAACGTGAACAAATTCTCCGAACCCGATCGGGAAATCGCAGAAAAACTCACAAAATCGCTGGTGAAAAAAATAATAAGCCTTATTATATTGAATATGAAAAAGGCGAGCGTGGATAAAGACGATCTCTCGTTGGCCCGGTCCGTGCTCCTGGCTTTTTCAAAAGAGGATGAATCGATAAAGAAAACGCTGGAGAAACTGGATCATGAGCTTTCCCATCAATAGACCCCGCAGACTGCGGAAAAATGAGACCATCAGAAGGCTGGTTCGCGAAAACAGGATCAGCGTCGATGATCTCGTGCAGCCGCTCTTTGTTGTTCCCGGAAATAACGTAAAGGCTGAAATCGGTTCTATGCCGGGGCAATTTCACCTTTCAGTCGATAGAGCCGCGAAAGAAACGTCGAGAATTTCGGCGTTGGGTATTCCCGCCGTAATTTTATTCGGTATCCCCGAAAAGAAAGACAGCGTCGCCAGCGAGGCCTATGCGGAAAACGGTATAATTCAAAAAGCAATCAGAGAGATTAAAAAATCCGCCGCGGATCTATTGGTGATAACCGACGTTTGTTTATGCGAGTACACCGACCACGGGCATTGCGGCGTCATCGAAGACGGCCAGGTTGCCAATGATCCCACCCTGGAGCTTCTCGCCAAAACCGCCTTGAGCCACGCCCGGGCGGGAGCCGACATTGTGGCGCCGTCGGATATGATGGACGGCAGGGTAGGGGCCATAAGAAATGCTCTCGATGAAAACGGATTTGAGGATATCCCGATTCTATCTTATGCCGTAAAATATGCATCGGCCTATTATGGGCCTTTCCGCGACGCCGCCGGGTCCGCTCCTCAATTCGGCGATAGAAAAGGATACCAGATGGATCCCGCCAACGCATCTGAGGCTTTGAGAGAAGTCGAACTCGATTTAGCCGAGGGAGCCGACATGATCATGGTTAAACCGGGAGTCGCGTATCTCGATATTTTGATCAAAATAAAACAGAAATTCGGCCGCGTCACCGCGGTTTACCAGGTCTCCGGCGAGTACGCCATGATCGAGGCTGCCGCCAGGATGAACCTGATCGATAGAAAAGCTATAATTGTGGAGACTCTCCTGTCATTTAAACGAGCCGGCGCCGATTTCATCCTCACCTATCACGCTTCCGAGGTCGCCGAATGGCTCAAGGAAAATAGCTGATCGTATAGATAAACCTATGACCGAATCCGAAAGACTATTTAAAGAAGCATGTAAAATAATGCCCGGCGGCGTAAACTCCCCGGTAAGGGCGTTTAAGGCCGTTTCCGGAACCCCGCCTTTTATTGTATCGGCGAAAGGCTGTATCTTAACCGACGCTGACGGCAAAGAATATATCGATTATATCGGCTCCTGGGGTCCGATGATTCTCGGTCATGCCCGGCCGGAAATCACCAATGCCTTAATAGAAGCAGTGAGAAAAGGCACCAGTTACGGAGCCCCGAGTCCCGCGGAAGTGGAACTGGCCCGGGAGATAGTAAGCGGGGTGCCCTCGGTCGAAAAAGTTCGGTTTGTAAATTCCGGCACGGAAGCCACCATGAGCGCCATCAGGCTGGCGCGGGCCGCTACCAAAAGAGATATCATCGTTAAATTCGCCGGCGGTTATCACGGCCACGGCGATAGTTTCCTGATCCAGGCCGGCTCCGGCGCCACCACGCTGGGTATACCCACCAGCCCGGGCGTAACCAAAGGCGTGGCAGGGGACACGAGGGTATTAAGATATAATGACATCGGCGCCGCGAAAAAACTGTTCGACAGGGAAGGGCAAAAAATCGCGGCGGTTATTGTCGAGCCGGTGGCGGGCAATATGGGTGTCATACCGCCCGAACCGGGATTTCTGGAAGGATTGCGTAAAATATGCGATCAATATGAAAGTATTCTTATTTTTGACGAGGTCATGACAGGTTTCCGGGTCGCAAAGGTGGGGGCTCAGCAACTGTATGATATTAAGCCCGATCTTACGACCTTCGGCAAAGTAATCGGCGGCGGTCTTCCGGTCGGCGCCTACGGCGGACGGGCCGATTTGATGTCCATGATCGCTCCCGAGGGGCCGGTCTACCAGGCGGGGACCTTATCGGGTAATCCCCTTGCCATGGTGGCGGGGTTAGAGACATTGAAACTGCTTGACGATTCAGTTTATGAAAAACTCGAAAAATCATCCGCGAATCTCCATGAAGGTCTAATTGGACAGGCTGAAAAAGCGGGGATACCCATAACCGTTCAGAGAGTCGGCTCCATGATTACCGTATTTTTCACGGATAAGCCGGTCAAAAACCTCGGAGATGCTTCTACTTCAGACCACGATAGATTTGCCAAATTCTTCAATTTCATGCTGAAAAACGGGATACACCTGCCTCCGTCCGGATACGAAACCTGGTTTGTCTCCACGGCGCATGAAGAATCCGTGATCCGGAAAACTGTGGATATTGCCGGAAAAGCCTTTGAATCGTTAAAATAAAAATCGCCGACATCGTTTATATTGTGAAACACCATTGACAAAATAAATAATTCTGTTATTTTTCATGTGGATAAATATTAACCGAAATATGCTGATTCTTAATGAATTAGGAAAGGAGGTCTTATAATCCATCGTAAATATTTTATTTGGGATTTTAAACTCAGAGAGGGATTAAAATGAGGAGCTTAATTAAAATCATAATCGTGACATTTATCTGGGGAATCGCCGTCCTGGTCAATCCCCTCGTTGCCGAAGATATAGTCTACAGCGAGAATTTCGACAGCGGCATGGGAGCCTGGTCGGGCCAATGGGGTATAGCCACGGTTCATTACCATTCCGCGCCGAACTCCATGGCCGATTCGCCTGTAGGGAATTATTCCGCAAATTCCAGCGTCACCGTTCAGCTTACTACCGATGTCGATCTATCTACCTACCAGGGTGCCAGGGTGGAATTCTGGACAAAATATGAAATAGAACTGGGCTTTGATTATGTCTATATGTACGTATCTCCTGACGGTGGGACCACATGGAATAATTTTCATACCTTTAATGGTGAAGGCGTAGACTGGTACAATTTTATAGCCGATCTCGGCGGATACGTCGGCGGGGCCGTCAGGTTCAAATTTACGCTCGTAACGGATCAGGGCTACGAAACCGACGGCATGTATATCGATGACTTTTTTGTCTACGGCCTTACGGAAGACAACAGTCCTCCGCTAATCATGCATGAAGGCCCCACGGTGTTCACCAGTGTGCCCGAGGAATACACGATCATTGCTGCTATCACCGATATTTCCGGCGTTAACGACGCCTGGGTAACCTACTCGGTTGACGGCGGCCCCGATCTGACCGCAAACATAGACAGCACGGTAGGGAACGATTACTATTTTACCATTCTGGCAGTGGAAGCCGGGGCCTATGTAAATTATACCATAAGCGCTGAGGATAACTTGGGCAATTCGGGAACGACCGCGGAGGAACATTACGTTTCCGGTACCGTTATTTACTATGATGACGGCGAGCCTGAATTTATCTATGAATTCCTGCCCAACGATCAGATCGCCGTAAGATTTACGCCCGCTTCCCCCTGCATGCTCGTTACAGGTTTGTATAGCCTGTATACCGACATCGATCACCCCATCGATACCGTTGACGTTAACGTATGGGATAACGGAACCAATAATAATCCCGGTCAATCGTTGATTACTCCCTTCGCGGTCTATCCATGGGCTACTCTGGAGGATCCGGAGGCGGTTACCTATATCGACTTCAGGGGCATGGGACTGGTGTTTGATTCGGATTTTCATATCGGTTATACTTATCGTACTCAGTGGCCGGTAATTCTCGGCGATGATCCTGCGATTGCGAATCGGTCCAACTATTATACGCTGGGGCAGTGGATGCCGGCCTCCGCCGATTTTTTAATCAGGGCCGTCGTGGATTACAACCTGGTCGGAGTAGAGGACGATAACGGTCAATTGCCGTTGAAATTCGATCTTTCCCAGAATTACCCCAATCCTTTCAACGCGAAAACCACGTTGAATTATTCGATCTCAAAACCGGGACAGGTTACTCTGGTTATTTACAATTTGCTGGGTCAGCGGGTGGAAACCTTGGTCGATGAGTATCTTGAGCCGGGCGAATACAGCCTGGTTTGGGAAACCTCCGGTATGTCGTCGGGGATCTACTTTGTTAGATTGCATATGGGAGACGCTGAAAAAAGAGTAAAAATGGTACTTCTTAAATAGAAAAAGAAATTAAAAAATAGGGGAGAAGTTTTTCTCCCCTATTTTTACGCCCACTTTTTGGGAATTCTATAAGCTCCCACCAAATAATAAGTTATATTCTAATTTAAATTACGATTTGAGAAAAAGGCCCAACAAGCTTATTCATGTTATACTTTAAGGAATCTCCATATTCTTCTGTATAACAATAAATTATAAAACTCAAAGCGTAAATATAAAAATATGCAAATAATTCTTGACATATTTACTTTCTTTTTTATTTTAATGAAAACGGCATATAGAGGTTAACAGGCAAATAAATCAAATGTTAAACTACCAGAGCAAGGGGGTGTTGAGAGAAGAAAAATTACATTCTATTGAACGAATTTAAAAATTTAACGGAGGAAAATCTGATAAAATGAGATTATTCAAAATTACATCTTTGACTGTTTTGCTTGCATTCTTCGCTTTTAACATAGCTTTTTCGGATGTAAGCATTGAAGAAAGGCTGGCCGCCAAAAAAGCGATTCTCGCCCAGGAATTGGGCATGAATTCTCTTGGATCGCCGCTTCCGGGAACAGACGATATCCAGCAATATTGTACCTCCACATATTCAAATACAACTGACGACTGGATTAGCAATGTTACCTTTAACACAATTAATAACAATACCGGTCCGGAGGGCGCGGGCAGCTATGGCGATTATACTTCCCTTTCGACAGACGTTGTCATGAACCAGACCTACACTTTGTCCGTGACATTCTTTTCCGAAGGTACCTGGACGGAGTATGTACGCGCCTGGTTCGACTGGAATCAGAATGAAATCTTCGAAGGTAGCGAAAGCTATTTTCTCGGTTCCGGGATTGACGCCACGCTGACAATTGATATTACCATCCCCGTTGACGCCACGCCCGGACCCACGAGATTCCGCGTTATCGAGCAGTGGAACACCGATCCCGGCCCGGACGGCGCTTGCGACGGCCAGGGCAGCCATAGCCTAACCTATGGCGAAACCGAAGATTATACGGTTAACGTTCTGGGCGCGGGCGATCCCGGGTTCCTCATGGGTACTGTTACCGATCTCCAGATGAATCCGATTGAAGGCGCCGAGGTAACCGTCAGTAGTTACAGCTATACTACGGGCCCCGACGGCGCTTATTCCTTTGAACTATTCCCAATGACTTATTCGGCCACCGCTTCTGCTCAGTATCATAATCCCATAACGATTGACGATATCGTCATCGTTGAAAACGAGACCACCATTGTCGATTTCGCACTTCCCACGCCTCTTATCGATGTTAATACCGCGGCGATTCAGCTGGAAGTTGATTCCGGTGAGGTAGTTACGGTTACGCGTAATGTCGCCAATGTTGGTGACGGCGAGCTTGAGTTTGATGTCGAAGTTGCTATCGGCGATCTGATTCTTTCCGTCAATCCTAATCGCGGTGAGAGAATCGCCAACACCGTCGATCCCAATGGGGCAGCGGATGTTGCCCCCTACAGCTATAGCGGCGGCGATCCCCCCATAATTGCCGATTTCCAGGATTCCGTGTTCGCCTTGGATCTGGCCTTTTTAGGCGATACCCAGCTTCTCGGTATGGAATTTGACGGTATCTACTTCTGGATTACAGGCGGCAACAGCGGTTCCGATCCCAATAAGCTCTATCAGCTTGACGCCACCGGAGTTCTGGTTAATACCTACGACCAAAGCTCGTTGGCCGGTTGGGGCTGGAGAGACCTGGCCTGGGATGGCGCCTATCTGTGGGCTTCCGACCAAGCCCTTATCCAGGAGATAGATCCCGCGACCGGATTGGTTACCGGTAATTCCATCGCCGGACCCACCAATCCTTGCCGCGCGCTGGCTTACGATCCCGATGCCGATCACTTCTGGACCGCGAATTTCGGCTCCTCCATCTGGGAGTTTGATCGCACTGGCGCCGTGATCAATACCTTTACCAACAGCAAGGCCATCTACGGTATGGCCTTTGACGATATTTCAACCGATGGCCCCTGGCTCTGGATCTTCTCTCAGGACGGCGCTTCGCCGATATTGATGGAAATCTCGCAGTTTGATCCATCCACAGGAACTTATACCGGCATCAGCTGGCAATGCGCTCTTCCCACCGGCTTTACCGAAGGTATGGCGGGCGGGGCCTGTCTGACAACCGATTGGGATCCTGCGATTGCGGCTCTGTTCCTGCTTAGCCAGGGAACTCCCAACGACTATATATACGGATACGAGATCGCTCCGTTTTCGCAATGGCTGATCGTTGACCCGATGTCCGGCGTGCTGCAGCCTGCCGAAAACGTCAATCTCGATATTACCGTCGATTTCACCGGCGAGAATCTCAACTACGATTCCACCTATATGGCTAACCTGATTATTCACAACAACACTCCTCTTGTACCCCAGATTCCGATTGTGATCAACGGTACCGTGGGTATTGATGATGACGCTTCCGGCCTGCCGAAAGAATTCTCCGTCGCGCAGAACTATCCCAACCCGTTCAACGCCAGAACCTCCATCAGCTTCGCTCTGGCGCAGCAGTCCGATGTCAAAGTCGAGGTCTACAACCTCCTCGGACAGAAGACCGCCACCATAGCTGAAGGCCTGATGCCGGCCGGTAATCACACGGTTACCTGGGACGCTTCCGATGTCGCCTCCGGCGTATACTACTACAAAATCTCCGCCGGAGAATACTCCGCTATCAGGATGATGACTCTGCTGAAATAATTTCAGAACTGAATTTGGTTTTCGAAGGGAGCCCCGCCGCAGGCGGGGCTCTCTTTTTTAATCTCAGATTTTTTAACTCGGGGTGAGAGGATTTGAACCTCCGACTCCTTGCTACCAAAGCAAGTGCGCCGCCAGGCTTATGGCTGGAAATACCGAAAAAGAGATAAAAATGCTATTTTTGAAATATAAAGTATATTGTCAGAAATGGGGGAGTGCTTAATACTCCCCCACTTTTATTTATAGTCCCTAATAAGCTATAGTAATACAACGAGTTACAATGGTTTTCAGGAGCTAATTGATAGAAACTACGAAAAATCGACACCTCAAATCATATGTTAAGTTGTCGCCGTAATAAGTTGCCAATTAACATGTTATAAATAAGGGTATCTAAATTTAGACCCATGCAAATTATTCTTGACATATTGTATTATTCGATTATTTTATATCTTAGAATTGAGTATTCTTTTGGGAGCCTTAAATTATGTGAATTTTACTGGGAAGGTCTTTTAAAATATCAGCAATCAACCTGTAATTTTAACCAAGTTTAGAGGAGGTAAATCCAAATGCGAGGAATTTTAAAGCTCTGTATTTGCGCCTTTCTGGTGCTGGCCGTATACGGCCTCACTACATCGGCCAACGCGCTGACAGAGAAAGAACAATGGGAAAAGGAATACGGCGACGCCTATCGGCTTCAGCCCCTCGATCCCCCCGTCATTCTTGAACACGGCGGTCCGGACGGCGGTGGTTATTATTATATTGACAGCTTCGATCCCGCCCTGAACGCGCCGGTATTCAACTGGACCGATATATCGGCCATCGGTATTGCGGTTCCTCTTGGCGATGATGCCAATGCGGGACCTTTCCCCATCGGTTTTGATTTTACATTTTACGGCGTTACTTTCAATCAGTTCTATATTTGCTCCAACGGCTGGGTTTCATTTACAAGTACCTCAACCTCTCTTTCCAATCGCACCATCCCCACTACTACAGAACCCAATAATCTTCTGTCTGTTTTCTGGGACGATTTAAATCCCAACAATGGCGGTCAGGTTTATTACTACAGCGATCCGGGTTCCAATCTGCTTATCGTTTCCTATGACGGGGTACCGCATTACTCAAACTATGGATCTCTCTATTTCCAGGTCGTCTTGGATGGGAATGATAGTTCCATAGTATACCATTATGGCTCTATGAACGATGGCGGGCACGGTAACGATGGTTCCACCGTGGGAATAGAGAACGCAGACGGCACCATCGGTACTCAGTACAGGTATGATCAACCCGGCATAGTTGACAGCATGGCAGTATACTTCGGTTTCGAAGCGCCGATCTTTGGCGAACACGAAGTAAGTCCAGTAGCATTTATTGATTTTCCAGCTTATGGAATGGTAGGAGATAACGTTGCCGCCGAGGTTACGTTCATCAATCAGGGTAACAATACCGAGACGTTTCCCGTTCGTTTGATTGTCAATTTTGACGGTAGCGAGGTTTACAACCAGACGGATCAGGTTTCCAATCTCGATCCCGGTGGCAGTGCCAATGTCACGTTCCCGGTTTTCACATCCACTGGGGAGGGGGTTCATGAGTTTGTGGCTATAAGCGAGCTGGCGGGCGATGAGAACCCGGCAAACGATACGCTACGGACAGTTTACACAACCTACGCGTCTTTATACTATGAAAATTTCGAGCTTAACAACGGATTCTTCATAGGTGACGGAGACTGGCAATGGGGCACGCCCACATCCGGACCGGGCGCCGCTCATTCCGGCGTAAATCTTTGGGCCACAAATCTGGCGGGAGACTATAGTATCAACATGCTGGCGCATCTGGTGTCCCCGGCCTTCGGCCTTTCAGATAACGCCCTTCTGGGATTCTGGCTCTGGTACGATACAGAGGCTAATTATGATGGCTTTAATGTGAAAATTTCCACAGATGACGGTGTTTCCTGGACGGTTATTACTCCCGTCGGCGGTTACGATGGAGTCGGAAATTCCTCAAATCCGCTTAGCGGCGAGGAGATCTATACCGGCCACGTGCAGGGATTCTGGGAATTTGAGACTTTTGACCTTACAGCCTATGGCGGCGCCGCTGTCCTGTTCCGTTTCGATTTCGGAAGCGACGGTTCCGTTACATATCCCGGCCCGTATATCGATGATTTCACAATTTTCGGCGGCGGCGGAGCCGAGCCGGGATATATCGACGGAACGGTTACGGTGTTTAGTACCGGAAATCCCATTCAGGGGGCCGTGGTCGCAAGTGGAAACTCGATAGATACCACGGACGTATCAGGTAATTACCTGCTTGAGCTTATCCCCGGTACCTTTTCGGTAACGGCGTCGGCTCAGTATCACAATTCGCTTACGATTGACGATATTGTCGTCGTTGAGGGTGAAACTACAACTGTAGATTTCGCTCTTACCACACCATTGATCAATGTTGACACATCTCCTGTGGAACTGGAAGTTGATTCCGGTGAGGTTGTAACGGTTACTCGCAACGTCGCCAACGTCGGTGATGGCGAGCTGGAGTTTAATGTCGAAGTCGTCATTGGTGATTTTACTCTTACAGTAAATCAAAATCGCGGTGAGAGAATAGCCAACACCGTCGATCCCAATGGGGCGGCGGACGTTGCCCCCTACAGCTATAGCGGCGGCGATCCCCCCATAATTGCCGATTTCCAGGATTCCGTGTTCGCCTTGGATCTGGCCTTTTTAGGCGATACCCAGCTTCTCGG
>CBFCYP010000015.1:0-32202 GCA_965602185.1 uncultured bacterium | reverse complement strand
GGGAATTATCCGACACTGGAAAGTGTCGGCTATTAAGGGAATATAAAGTTTCAAAATAGCAGCCCCGACTTTCCAGCCGGGGTATGGGATTTTTGTGGCGTCGGGCCGCCGATAAGCGGTAACCCACAGCTTGCTGTGGGATGTTGAATACGAGGATTAATATGGTATATTTCAACCCACACCAAGGTGTGGGGCACCAACGCTGTCATTCCCGAAATCTCTGATCGGGAATCCATCTGGGCCAGCCTTCTGGATGCCGGATCGGTTCGATTGAGCTCACCGAAATCAAGTCCGGGATGACAAAAGCCGGCTGGTAATCCGCGGCCGGGTGGCATGCTTTTTCGGTGAAACCGAATAAGCATGTTGCTCGGCTTCCGCATGCTTATGCCTGCGGCCCCGCCTATGGCGGGGCATGCCACCCCCCGACGGGATAGAAAAACCCTCAGGATGTCGTCCCGCATTGGAGGACTCCATCCTGAGGGATAATTTTGTGTAAGATCAATCCACCCGTCGCGAACGTACCCCGAAATCAACATTATCCTTGATCCAGGAGAAAAAGAGCTCCTGTTCCTCGATCGGTTTTTTAGGCTCCAGTATCTTGGGGTCTTTCCATGATACCAGAACCTCGGCGTCCTGGGTCCAGATTTTTACCCTGCTGCGGGGCACCTGTGTCTGCCAGTTTTTTCCCACAACGGCGTCGGTATAGAGCAGGCGCACGGTTACGCTGCGGGCCAGCTTTTCGAGCGGTTTCACGACCAGGCTGCGGAAATCGGTTTTGCCGTTTCTTTTGACGTCGGGGATGCCGTCGCTAACCATGACGATCGAGATCGGCCTTAGAACCAGGTTCTTGTTTTTCACCGTCAGGGCCACCTGTTCGAAGAAGGCGTTGTAATCGGTGAAGGGATTGGGATTGTCCCTGGGGAAAATCTCCCTGAGTTGAGCGGCGATCTCCTCTACCGATTTATTTTCGAACGATTGTATGGGGTAGAAGGTCTTGGGTTCGTTCGCCCTGGCGCCTCCAATGGAACTGACGAAAAGAACGTTGGGAACCTCCAGGCCTCCGAGGTTATTGAGATGGCCGTAAATATAATGGGCCAGGAAATCTATGGAGTCGTCGAAGTATTCGCCGTTCATAAAGGAGCCGCTGACATCGACACCCACGAACATGGATAGCCTGGGCTGGGGCGTACCCGACCCCAGCGTGCATCCGGCGATTATAATCACCGGAAGCGACAGCGACAGTATCAGGAAGGCTAGCTTATACCTGGACATTTTCATACTCCCTTGATTTTTTATTATTTTCGACAGTCACTGGCCTGCTATCATCTATTTTTCTCAGCAAAGCCTTGGAACTGGCGATGGCGGATATCGATTTGAAAGGCAGTTCGAACAGGTGTTTTGAGATCAGCAGCATGGTACAGAAATTGACCCCGGCGGCGACCACCTGAAGCGGCGGCAGCATCAATGATGCGAGAAGTTCCTCGCCCTTTTCTCTCATCCAGGCAACCTCAGCCTTGATACGCTCCATGAATTCGGGAGAAATACTGCGAAGAGGGCTCCTCCCCACCTCGCTCTGATTGAATACTACAACGCCCTTACCTTGAATAAGATACAGTATTGTGGGGGTGCCGTGAGCGGCGAACAGGAACCACGACAAACTCCTGATGCCGAACCATACGAAACAGGAAATCGCCAGGGTTCCGATAACGCCCAGTTCGAAATTCTCCGAATATTGCGCGAACCAGGGGACCAGCGAATCGACAAATTCCCTGTATAAGAAGACGACCTCGACAAACAGGACCACCATTTCGATAACGCCGATTCCCAGGATCGAGGATACATTTTTCTTTTTAAATGAATCTACAAAAGTCGATAGTACCGCGTAACTTCCCATTATCACAAAAAGCAGGAAAAGGAATAACGGAATCCGGATCAGGTTGATATTCAGGTTTTCACCGGTGATATTCGAGAAAACGTCGACCACCAGAGGCGTGGTCACATAGGTGAAAATGACGGCCTCGATTATACACCAGAATATGGTCATAAATACCGCTATCCAGGGGACCGGCGAACTCAGGACGTTGCGGCTGACGCCCCGCAAAAGCCGAAACGGGGTATAGAGCGCCTCCTGAAGAATCGACAGCAATCCCAGAAAGATAATCTTGCCCAACTCGATTACCGCCACCGCGAGATTGAGCATGAATTTTAGAATCCCGCCCCAGAAATAGACTATAGATTTACCGAGATCCCACCAGGTTATAAGCATGCCGGTGAGAAACTCTCTGCGATTTTGCCGGACTACGACCGTGAGTACGCATGCGATGCTCACCCAACATCCGAGAATAATAGCCATAACCGGCAACAGGACAAAAACACGTTTTCCGGTCATTACCCAGAACGAATCGCCCGCTCCCCAGGCGAATTCAATAAAGCCGTTTTGAAATAAAAGAGGAAAGAAAAGAGCCGACAAAACAGCTTTCCAAAGGCCACTGGTTTCGTTAAACATGGGCATGCTCTCCTTTATAAAAGAGTGATAGTTTCCGATTTAAACCCTCACTCTTAATTATCGGAATTTTATTACTTATTTATTATTTTAATCAGGGCTTATTAAGCAAAATCGGTGCCCGGGACTCGGTTTTAAAATATCCTTTCAGGGAGCGATGGGGGGATCTCTTGGAAACAGCCTTTTTAAGGGAAAATTACGGTTTTTGCATATCGATATGATCGGCCTGGTGTCGGTTCCGATAAGGGATTTTTCCTATATTTGGCCCTCCAAAAGGTTTCATTTTGAACACCCGAAGATCAAATTTTTTACACCATTTTAAATAGATGCCTGTATTTGGTTCCGCAAGGTTAGGATATCTGACGGCGCTGGGGAATGGATCCCTGATCGAGTCCGGGATGACAGGGGAAAGCGTCAGGAATGGGTTCCTGACGTCGCGGGAAGCAAAGCATCAGGAAATCCCGCTTTGCGGGACTTACGCTGCATTCCGATTCTGGTTCCCAAGCGCTGCTTGGGAACCGCAATTGATTCCTGGACGGTCGATACGGCGGGTATATGTTCTTTCCTCATCAATTCCAAAAGCATTGCTAAAACTCGTTGACATCGGCGATTAAATTTATAAATTGTTAAGTTTATGTTGGCGATAAGGGATGAATAAAATGAGGTACGCAAATGAAGGGTTTGAAACCTGAAGATATCAAAGTAATACTGGCCACCGATTGCGGTTCCACCACTACCAAGGCTATTCTGATCGAATACCATGATGGCGAGTACCGTCTGATCGTGCGGGGCGAGGCCCCCACCACCGTGGAGGCACCGTTCGAGGACGTCACCATGGGGGTGCTGAACGCTATCAACGAGGTGGAGGAGCTATCGGGACGGAAGATACTGGATGAGAACAACAAAATAATAAATCTCGCCAAAGAGGGTGACGGAAATAAAGTTGGTACCGATATCTATGTGTCGACATCGTCGGCAGGCGGCGGTCTGCAGATGATGGTTGCCGGTGTCGTCAGGAAAATGACGGCGGAATCAGCTGAAAGGGCGGCTCTGGGAGCAGGAGCTATCGTCATGGACGCCATAGCCTCTAACGATAAACGCTTGCCTCACGAGCAGATAGAGCGGATAAGACATTTGCGTCCGGATATGATCCTGCTCTCCGGGGGAATTGACGGCGGAACCACTACACATGTGGTCGAGTTGGCCGAGTTGATCTCCGCGGCGGACCCGAAACCGCGTCTTGGGTCCGGTTACAATCTCCCGGTCATATATGCCGGCAATGTGGACGCCCGCGAAGCCATAAAAGAGACCCTGGACAGCAAAACAGCCCTCGATATCGTCGATAACCTCAGGCCGGTCTTGGAACGCGAAAACCTTTATCCCGCCCGCGAGAAGATCCATGACCTTTTCATGGAGCATGTCATGGCGCAGGCGCCCGGCTATAACAGGCTGATGGAGTGGACCGACGCTCCCATTATGCCGACGCCCGGGGCGGTGGGCAAGATTATAAAGCGTGTTGCCGACGAGGAAAATATCGAAGCCATGGGGGTTGATATCGGCGGGGCCACCACCGATGTTTTCTCGGTATTTCGTCCCGAAAGCAAACTGGAGGGCGAGTTCAACCGTACCGTTTCGGCCAATCTGGGTATGAGCTATTCGGTCTCTAATGTCTTCGCCGAAGCTACCCTGCCGAAGGTAATGCGCTGGGTACCGTTCGATATGGACGAGCGCGACCTGCGCAACCGGGTGAAAAACAAGATGATCCGTCCTACCACCATACCCCAATCTCTTAATGAGCTTATCTTCGAGCAGGCAATCGCCAAGGAAGCGCTGAGGCTGGCCTTTATTCAGCACAAAAGTTTCGCCACGGAATTGAAGGGTGTGCAGCAGCAGAGAACCATCGCCGACGCCTTCGACCAGACAGCGGCCGGCGCCACCATCGTCAATATGATGACCCTCGATATCCTGATCGGATCCGGCGGGGTATTATCTCATGCTCCCCGTCGTCAGCAGGCGGCGCTCATGATGATCGACGCTTTCCAGCCGGAGGGTATCACCAGGCTGGCGGTGGATTCCATCTTCATGATGCCGCAGTTAGGGGTGCTTTCGGAGGTTCATCCTAAAGCGGCCACGGAGGTTTTTAACAAAGACTGCCTGATTCACCTCGGGACCAACGTGGCGCCCGCCGGGACGGATGTCAAGGAGGGACGCGAGATGATGGAATACAGAATCGAGCTTCCCGACGGCAAAGTGGAAGAGGGCAAAATCATCTACGGCCAGATGAAGCTCATCAAGCTCGGTTTCGGCGAGGATGGCATGCCTCTTACCGCCAAGGCGACGCTAAAGCCCGACCGTCATTTCGATATCGGCAAAGGGAAAGGAAATACGGTCCATACCGATCTCTCCGGCGGCATTGTGGGGATAATCCTGGACGGCCGGGGAAGACCGTTCGATCTTCCCACCGACCCCAAAATCAGGGTTTCCAAGCTTAAGGAATGGATGCTGGAGTTGGATATATATTCCAAAGAGCGGCTGGAAGAGCTGTAGGATAGTAGCCGGGGTCCCGCAGGGACCCCGGAAAAAGACGACATAGTCCCGGGGTCTTTTCAAGACCCCGGCTACTGCTATTAATGAAAGTTACTTCAACAGAAGTATTTTAGCGGTTTTTGAAGATTGCCGGGTTTGGAGTCTGGCGAAATAGACGCCCGAAGGGCAATTCTTATTGCCGTCGTTTGTTCCATCCCAGCGGGCGGTGTTCAGGCCCGGTTCCAGAATTTTGTCGATTATGGTCTTTACATTGCGACCCATGATATCATAAATATTGATAGTTATTTTTTCCGATGAATTTGCATTATATTCGATTAATATCTCTGAATTAAACGGGTTGGGATAGGCCGCTAGATTTATTCGGCCCGACATGTCAGGGGAAGGAACGTTAATGCCGGTGGGCGTGCGCGTAATCGTCCATACTGATTTGTTCCCGGATGCATAGATAATTGAATTCGTGTCCTCTGGATTGAAAATCATATCACCGAAATATATCACTGTATCTAATCCGTTATTGAAGGACTCCCAACTATCCCCCCCGTTATGCGACTGGTATGCTCCTCTTTTGTATGAACAGACAAAAATATTATTTGAATTTAAAGGGTTTATCAATATCGGTGAAATCGAAGTAAAATCCGGATCTATGGGTAGATTGTTTATAATGGAGCTCCAGCTGGAACCGAAGTTATAGGACTTATAAAGTCCGTTTGTTAAATTTGAGGCGTATATTACATTTTCATTCATGGGATCGAATTTTAGTCCGATAATGTGTTCTTGATTGCTGCCGGGTATATTGCCTGTGGGGGCCCAGCTATAGCCTTGATCGCTTGATCTGAATACGTTGTTGTCAAAGTCTCCTACAACCACAAAATCTGGATTCGACGGAGCAAGATCAATTTTATTATAATAGGAATTAACAGGCAAACCGTTCGAACAAAGATCCCAGCTTTCACCCTCATTATTCGAATAATATAGGCCTTGGCTGGAGGCCAGGAAAAATCTCCTGGCCCCTGTGCCGGAAACCGAAACAGCGATTTTTTTATAACTATTATCGGGGGGAAGCCCGTCATTGTAAAATTCCCACGTTTCGCCGGAATCGGTAGAGCGATAAAAGCCGGCGCTGTCAATTCGAGAAGAGCCGGATGAATGTCCTGTACAAGCATAAATTAAACCGGTGAATTCCGGGTCCGTTTTTATTCCCCTAACGCGGTGAGTTGCCGGAATATCCGGGCCGAAAACCTCCCACGTTTGACCTGCATCGGGGGTACCATAGAGCCAGTTGCTTGTCAAAACAAAGAGCCGGTTCTCGTTTCCATTGTCGAAAGCCAGGCCAAAGCAATTTGAGAGATTGATGTTGTCGCTTATCTTTTCCCAGCTGTCGCCATTATCGGTTGATTTGTAAATACCGTCGTAGAGCGTGCCCAGATAAAGAATACCGGTTAGAGAATCGATTTTTATTGAATGGGCAACCTCGTTGTTGGGGCCCGTGCTTAATCTTTCCCATACCGCCCCCCCGTTCGTGCTCCGCAATATACCATTATTGTTAGCGCAGATAAAGACTGTATTTTGAACTAATGGCGATACCGCAACAGCCTGAACAATTGGCGGGGGTAAGAGACTGTCGGGGGTAATATCAAACCAGGTTGAACCCCCATTTGTTGATTTGGAAACTACACGTCCTGATTGCTCCATAAAATCATTTCTGGTGAAATACAGAATATTGGAATTGAAAGGATCGACTGCTATTGCCTCGCCAAATCCCGTACTATCTAAATTGTTCTGAATGCTGAACCAGGATTGACCCATATCCACGCTCTTCCAAACGCCCAATCCATAGGGCATAGAGCCGCTGACAAGATACAGAATGTTCTCGTTTTGAGGATCGTAGGCAAAGCCGTCTATGCCGATATATTCTCCTGTATTAAGATCTCCCCATGTCACGCCGCCATCGGTGGATATCCTCCTGCACGCAGGTCCTCCGGCCAAAATAATATTTGGATGTGTAGGATGAACGAGCAATGCTCTGACTTCATTCAAGGGATAAGAGGAAAATTCGATCATGCTCCATGATTGGCCCGAATTAGCGCTCTTGTACAATCCGTCAACCGTAGCCGCGTATATTGTATCGGGGCCCAGCGGATGAACCCGTATCTCTCGTATATTAAGATTCGCGATGAGGCCCTCTATGTGTTCCCAATTATTTCCGCCATCCGAGGATTTATACATTCCGTTTTCAACCGTACCCAGATATATTTTCTGATTGTCGAAAGGATCTATTTCGATAGTCATTACACGCGCGCCGGGCGGGCCAATGTTGGCCCATTCATTGTCCTGGGCGCCCAAATCAAAACAGATAAGAGAAATTATAACGGTGAAGATTAAAAATCTCATTTTAAAATCCTTTTTATTGAACCGCCCCTTCCGTTTATATTGTCGGAAGGGGCGATATTAAATTAACCCGGGTCGGACGCGTAGTACCTTACGACCCCTTCAATAAATTCAAAATGGCCGTTAGTGTTAGGGGTTCTGTCCAGGATTAGCTCATGCGATTCGCTGGGGCCGACATAGATCGTTTCGGTTTCGGTGTGCCTTCCGGGGCTATACTCGGAATCCATAAAGGACTCATAAACCGTGGTGCCTTCAACCACAATTAAAATTCCGGCGCTATTGTTAGGCTCTTGGGTTCTCGTAAATGACATCGTCCATTTCAGCCAACTATCACACGGATCATATGACCCTGAAAATAATGGTAGATCCGTATCTATTGATGCTTTTTTCGATACAACACTTTTGCACTGCGCGGATGCCGTATTAAAGCTGGCAATGGGTATAAGAGCTATAAAAGCAATTATAACAATTAAAAAAATTAGTCTTTTCATCTCGTTCCTCCTTTTTAATGTTAAAAAAACACTTCACCCTGGTGCTAAAAAGGAGGCGCCCTGGAAAGTATGTATAATTCCCCCCCCCCGCTAGATGGGGGCATATATTTTAGGCCGCTAAAGATCATAATGTTAACCATCTTATCAAAATTGTTGCAATCCCGGATGTCAGATTATGATTTATTCCTGATACAATTTAAAATTTCGATTTGTTCTGTCAAGAAAAATCGACTTTTTGGCCGATTTTTAATGCTATTTACAATAGATGACTTAAAATAAATTTTTCTTTACAAATAATGTGCTCTATAAGTTACTATATGTTTTGATATGAACAAAAGCGATCTTAAAAATCTCTCCCTCGAAATTCAGAAGGCTTACGAAGGCAAGAAGATCGACGAGGTTCTCGGGTTCTATCATCCCGATATCGTGATGATCGGGCCGTCGCTGCCAAGGCCGGTAGAGGGAATAGATGAGCTGAAGAAAGTTCTGGAGGCGCAGTTTAAAAATCCCCAGAGATCGGTGGTGAGGCTCTCCGATTTTTCGATCAGCGAGATCGGGAAGGATATTTTTACGGTGCTCTGCCGGATCGAGGGGCGGCAGTTGATTTACTATTCCAGTTATTCATTCAGGGGATGGCTTTCGCGGGTTTTTGTGGCTTCGGATGAAGCCCCCAGGATTATTTTTGAGCATTTGACACTGGAAAAATGAGTCTAAAAAGTCGGTTAACAAGCATGCTTATACCTTCGGTAAAAGCATGCCACCCAACTGCCACAGGTTACGGTCAGGAAACCCCGCTGATGGCGGGGCTGACCGCGCGCTCAAATCTAACTTTCATTTTCATAAAAAGTTACAGGAAACCTGGCGGGTGAAATCGCGGTTTATTTAAAACGGTTTACATTGTGGCCGGTTTGCGTTATATTAGCGCGAAATTGATTGAAACTAACGGCCTTAAGGAGGATAGGTTTTGATAGGATACGTGTTATTGATGGCCCAATCGGGCGAAGGCGGTGGGGGCGGCGGTATGGCCATGCTTTTGATGTTCGCGTTGATATTTTTGGTGATGTACTTTTTCATGATTCGTCCTCAGCAGAAACGCGAAAAAACCCGTCAGAAGATGATCTCCGAACTGAAAAAGGGGGACAGGGTGGTAACCAATTCGGGGATAATCGGTTCGATATGGGGAATAAAGGACACAATTATCGTTTTAAAAGTCGATGAAGACGTAAAACTCGAGGTTTTGAAAACCGCCATCGCGAGCAGAATAGAATAATCTTTCTCAGGTGCAAAAATGTCTCTACTTCCGATAAAAGTTTACGGCGAAGAAGTTCTCAGAGAGAAATCGGTTAATATCGAGAATCTGGATGGCGAGGCTGTTAAGTTCCTTGAGGATCTAAAACAAACCATGGTGCAGGCCAAGGGCTTGGGGCTGGCCGCGAACCAGGTGGGTAAAGCGCTGAGAGCATTCGCCATCGATCTGTCCCGGTTCGACGTCCTGGCCGAACCCAAAGTCATTGTGAATCCGGAAATAATGAAGATTGGCAATAATCTTTTAACTGCTGAGGAAGGATGCCTCTCTTTTCCCGGATTATATCAGAACGTCGAGAGATCGGATAAGGTCACAATTAAAAGTCTCGACCTTGATGGCAAAGAGTATTTATTCGAGGCCTCCGGCCTGGTCGCACGGGTTATCCAGCATGAGATCGATCATCTTGACGGAGTGTTATTTATCGATAGAATAACGCCGGCGCAAAGAACAATGATAAAAAGGAAGCTAACTCGCATCAAGGCCGGTGAAAGGGTTTGATGAAGGTCGTATTTTTCGGCACCCCTGAATTCGCAGCCCGCACTTTGAAGAAAGTTTTATTGTCCCGCCACGAAATAACAGGCGTGGTATGCGGCCCGGATCGGCGCAAAGGACGAGGCCGGAAAGTTGTTTTACACGAGGTGAAACAGGTGGCCCTGGAAAAGAAATTAAGCATATTTCAACCGGAAGATCTAAAAGACGAAGGATTTTTGCGGGAATTGCGGGGCTTGAACGCCGATTTTTTCTGTGTGGTGGCATTCAGGATTCTGCCTGAGAAGGTTTTCGAGATGCCCCCCAGAGGTTGTGTGAATCTGCATGCCTCTCTTTTGCCGCAGTACAGGGGAGCGGCGCCGATAAACTGGGCGATAATAAACGGCGAGACCGAAACCGGACTCACTACCTTTTTTATCCGTAAAAAGGTCGATACCGGCGAAATAATTATGCAGAGAAAAATCGCCGTCGGGCCGGATGAAACATTTGGCGAACTCCACGACAGGATGGCCGACCTTGGCGGCGGTTTGCTGGTCGAGACTATGGATAGAATCGAACTCGGAAAATACGAAACCTCCATTCAGGAAAACAGCGAGGCCACGAAAGCGCCCAAGATTTACCCGGAACTGGGCAAGATCGACTGGGGCTGTTCGGCAAACGAAATTCATAACCTCGTGAGAGGATTATCTCCCAAACCGGCAGCATATACCTTTCACGATGGGGCCAAAATTGCTATTTTAAAAACCAGGATCGCCAAATATGGGGAGAAAGCCGGTCCGGGCGAGATCGTTTTTATCGATGGGGAAAAGGGACTGGTTGTGGGATGCGGAGACGGAACGCTCGAGATCCTTCAGGCGAAACCGGAATCCCGGAAAGCCATGTCGGGCGCCGAATTCATCAGGGGGCAAAGGATAGAAAAGGGAGTATTTTTTGGAGAGTAAAATTGAGTAAGATAGAGACCAGGATTTACGTCAACGTAACCGATAACGAAACCCGCATCGCGGTTGTGGAGGATGACCGGCTGGTCGAGCTTTTAACCGAACGTCCCGAGGCCGAACGGATAGTCGGTGATATATATAAAGGTAAGGTGACTGCGGTGCTCCCCGGCATACAGGCCGCATTTGTAGACATAGGATTGGGGAAAGGCGGTTTTTTACATTTCTCCGATATCACCGATTACCAGGGGAGTAAAAGCCTTTTATTCGACATGGAATTTATAGACGATGACTCTTTTAAAAAACCGGTTGTATCCAAAAGAAAAAGGACCACGAGTATCACCGATGTCATAAAAAAAGGGCAGGAGATTCTGGTTCAGGTAATCAGGGAGCCGATCGACTCCAAGGGACCCCGTTTAACGTCGATAATATCTCTTCCGGGCAGATACCTGGTGATGATTCCCGGCGGAAAGCAAATCGGCATTTCCAAAAAAATATCTGATATCTCCGAGAAAAAGCGTCTCAAAAAAACGGTGACATCCTTGAAACCCCCTAATTTCGGCATAATCGTCCGCACCGTTGCCCAAGGCAAGGATGGCAGGAATTTCCGAGCCGATATGAATATTCTTACTAAACGCTGGGAGAAGTTGAAAAAGCAGATTGAGAGATTACCGGCCCCGGCTCTGGTTCATAAAGATCTCGAATTAACAGCGGGTATAATAAGGGATCTGTTAACGCCGGACGTGGTGGAGGTGGTAATAGACAATAAGAGAGAATATTCGAAAATTATTAAATATTTGAAGGCGCTGGATCCCAAACTCAGGTCGATTGTGAAATTTTATAAGGATAAGGAGCCTCTGTTTGACAAAGTCGGAATTGAATCCGAGATAGAAAAGATGTTGGAACGAAAGGTCTGGATCAAGCGAGGCTCCAATATTGTAATAGACCAGACTGAAGCCCTGGTCACCATAGACGTGAATACGGGACGATTTACGGGAAAAGGAAAGTGGGAAAACGCTATTTTCAAAACCAATCTCGAAGCCGCCAAGGAGGTGGCCCGGCAGATCCGTCTGCGGGATATCGGCGGCATAATTATAGTCGATTTCATAGATATGGATAACAGGGAACACCGTCATCTCGTTTTCAATGAGTTTAAAAGCGCCCTATCGCGCGATCGCTCCGAAAATTACATATCGTCCATATCCGACCTGGGCTTGGTGGAAATGACTCGTAAGCGGGTAAGACCGTCGTTTATGCATGCTATTTCCGACAGGTGTCCGGTATGTGACGGGGTAGGAAGAGTATTATCTCGGGAGTCGATGGCTGTAAAGATCGAGCGATGGTTTAAGAGGGCGGCATCATCCGGGCGTATAGATCATTTTCAGCTCATAGCGAATCCCCAAGTTGCCGATCTGCTTCTCGCGGGCAAGCCGTCCAGGCTGCGCAATCTCGAAAGAAATCTAAGGCAAAAAATAGATGTAATAGTTGACACCACATTGCGTCCCGAGGAATTCAATGTTCTGGATACCTGCACCGAAACAGATGTTACCGATAAATTTATGATCTGATCTCCCGCAAGAGAGTTTTCCCGTAATGAAAATGATATTAGATCGGTTTTTCGACTTTTTCCCCGACTTCTCTTTATCAGGTGATCATTCACCGTTAAGTTTCGGCGAGAAAATAATAATCTTCGGCTCGATTATTTTCGCTCTCGGCATTCCCTGGAGCCACGTTTTCGGATATATCGGCGCCGTAATCGTATTTTCAGGCGCGGTATTGTCCCCTGGTTTTCTCAGGTTTGCGAAGGGCGAAAAAGCGCTATTAATTTTATTCCTGTCGTTTTTCGCCTGGGGGATAATTCTTTCTTTCGCAGTTGCCATTCGTCCCTCAAACGGTCTTCAAACTGTTTTCGCCTATTTCGCGCACTGGCTGATTCCGTTGGTTATCGGTTTGTGGCTGCCATCGCGATATAAAATAAATATTCTGTATTTGTGGATAGCTTCGTTGTTCATCCTGGGTTTTATAAGTTTTCTGGCGTTTATGGGTTTTTTTGAAGTGCTGCGTTTCAGTAAAGAGGGGATGTTATTCGGCCTGCACAATCATATTCAGTTCGCCGCGCTTTTACTTCTGGGATTCAATATCATATACGGTCTATTTTTAACTCCCGGCAATTCAAAGAAAAAGATATTATTTACGGGTACGGGCGGGGCGTTGTTTTTTATATTTTTTATACTGACCGGCAGCAGGGGCTGGTGGGTTGCGGCGTTTATTTCCATAGGCGGTATGACGGTCCATCATATGCTGGCAAATCGAAGTCGGAAGACCGCTTTAATCCTGGCCGCCGTGGGAATACTGTTCGCGGCCGGTTCGGTTGCGGTATTTCCCCAGGTTCGCGACAGGATAAATAGAACCGGTTTCAACGATCCCAATTTTATATACCGGCGCAATATGGCCGTGATGGCCTGGGAGGTAATTAAAGAAAATCCGGTTTTGGGGATTGGACCGGGGCAGACGCCGCTGGTTAAAGAGTATTACGATAGAATGGAAAACATGAATCTTCCCCAGGAGACCGGTTATCTTCATAAAAAGCATTTTCACAATATTTATTTTCATATAGCGGCGGAATTCGGCCTTCCGGGTTTGATTTTGTTTATATTTATTTTATTTCAGAGTTTCAATGTTCTCATATCCGCGCGATCGCGGGCTGCAGGAAATTACAATACGGGGATAGTCTACGGCGTTATCTGGTCGTTCGCCGCGCTGATTGTCGCCGAGCTTTTCGATTGCCTTTTGCGAGGTCCCGCCGTGGCGATGGAATATTTCTGGGTTCTGGGGATCTGCGTCAGTCTGAATCGCGGGGAAAAATGAGCCGAATAAGAATAAGCGTTAAAAAGGAAAGGATTAATGAAAAAAACTGATTTAACGAGTAATGCGTTGAAAAGCGCCGTAATCCAGGTGGCTGGAATGATGGAGGTCGCGGCCAGAACCGCGCCCAAATCGCGGGGCGAGGATTTTGTGCGGGTGGAGATAATAACCGGACGGAAATTGACGAATCTGGCGAAGGCGATGTTGGGGTTCGGCAGGGAGAAAAAGAAGCAGAATTTCGATCGCGATTCCAAAAACGTTCAGGACTCATATGCCGCGGTATTAATAGGCATAAAGGACGCTACGGCTCTTGCGCTTGATTGCGGGGCGTGTGGATATCCCGATTGCGCGGCTTTTAAGAAAGCGAAGAAACATGAAGGCGATTTTAAGGGCCCTATCTGCAGCTACAGGTTGCTGGATTTGGGGATAGCGCTGGGATCCGCAGTAAAAACCGCCCAGATGTTCAATGTCGATAACCGCATCATGTACAGGATCGGCGTGGTGGCCCGCTGGATGGGGATGGTCGACTGGGATTACGTTATGGGCATTCCTCTGGCGGCAACGGGCAAGAATATCTTTTTTGATCGTGAATTGAAACAAAAAGCCGGAAAAAATGTTAAAAAGGCTTGAAGTCGTAAATTCTTGACGGGGGGCTGATTATTATTATATTCTTTGAGTTTTGCGAAGACAGGAGGATTAATGCGAGCGATTATTGAAACAGGCGGTTCCCAGATTCCGGTGGAGGCAAATTCCAGGTGCAAGATTCCGAAAATCGACACCGAACCGGGGAAAGAGGTCGATTTCGACAGGGTATTGTTTATCTCGAAGGACGATAAGCCGGTGATCGGTACGCCTTATATTGAAGGAGCTTCAGTTAAGGCCGAGGTTGTATCTCACGGCAAATCAAAAAAAGTTACCGTACTGAAATTTAAAAGGCGGCTAAAGTACCGCAAGAAAACCGGCCACAGGCAGCAATATACCGAGATCCTTGTTAAAGAGATAAGCTCTTGAAAAAACTTATCTTCTCGCTTTTCATAATAGCGTTCTCTTCCACCGTATCCTTTTCCCAGGTCGGAGGAATCGGATTTAATGACGACGAGGATCAAATATGGCAGAAAAGGATACTTTCCGTGAACGTGGTCGGGATCGTAACGGCGGATACATTCCTGGTCCTGAATTCATCGGGATTGGTTCCGGGGGAATTGCTCGGCCCGGGAATGACACAGGATGCCATAAGAGGCGTTTTCGGCCTGGGGCTTTTTTCAGACGTCGGGATTGACGTCGAGCCGGATGCGGGCGGAGTTCGGCTGAAAATCGTGGTGCAGGAATATCCCCGGCTTCGCAGCCTGAAATTTTCCGGCAACAGGAAAATTAAAAGGAAAAAATTCGAGGAAGTAATGACCCTTTTCGAGGGCCGTCTGGTCTCCCAGCGCCTGATAAAAAACAATATTGACCGTATTCTGTCATTATATGAAGAAAAAGGGTATTTACTGGCGGATATTAATATGGAACGGCTGCCGGTTGAAGGCGACGAGGGTCTGGTCGACTTGAAATTCAATATCGACGAGGGCGATAAAGTCCGCGTTAAGAGAATCACTTTCAAAGGGAACAGGGAATTCACGGACGACAAACTTCGGAGTAAGATATCGACCAAGCAGAAGGGCTTCTTAAGATCCGGTTCGTTTGAAAAGGAGAAGTATCTCGAAGATAAGGACAAGGTTGTAGAATTTTATAAGAAGAATGGGTATACCGACGCTGTCGTTCTGGCCGATTCTATCTGGTATTCCGAAGATAAAACCCGGATGTTCATAGAAATTGAAATCCGGGAAGGGACCAAATTTTTCTTTGGCGAATTTAGCTGGGAAGGCAACACCATTATATCCGACGATAAATTAGTCCGCAGAATAGAGCAGCGCGAGGGCAAAGTATACAATCAGGAAAAATATGACGAGACTATATTTAAGTTTTACGAGATGTATCAGGACCTGGGCTATTGGTATCTGCAGATCGACGAGAATACGATTCCGCGGGGAGACACCCTTGATTTCCATTTCGTTCTAACCGAAAACGATCCCGCCTATATTAGAAAGATTAATATTACGGGAAATACGAAGACCCGGGAAAAAGTTATCAGGCGAGAGCTATTCATAAAGCCGGGAATGATTTTCAAGCGATCTCTCCTGGGGCGTTCGCTGCGGGAGGTTATGATACTTAATTTCTTCGGTAATGTCACTCCGGATTGGGAGGTTTTACCCAACCGCGATATCGATTTGATAATAAATGTCGAGGAAAAACCGACCGGTCAGTTTTCCGTGGGCGCGGGGTATTCCGCCCGGGATAAGCTCGTGGGCACCATTGGGTTGGGAGTGCCGAACCTTTTTGGCACTGGCCAGACCGCCACTTTAAATGTAGATTTTGGAAAGGTCCGGAATTCCTTTGACGCCAGCTACCAGGAACCCTGGCTGTTTGATACGCCGACATCATTATTCTGGCATCTATATATTCAGGATCGCCGATGGTACGACTGGTTTACCGAAAGACGATACGGCGGTTCCGTGAGGCTAGGAAGAAGGCTTCGCTGGCCGGATAATTTTTTCCAGGTATACGGCGGGTACCGCCTGGAGCAAGTGGAATATCTTGATATTTCGTCCGATTATGAAGAAAGAAACGAAAACAACCCCTATTCAGTCGACAAGCAGAACTGGCCCCTGATAACGTCAGCAATATCTACCACGGTATTGAGGGATTCCAGGGATCTTCCCCAATTTCCGACAAAAGGTTCGGTTGTATCCTGGACAGGCGAGTTGGCGGGTACGATTTTCGGCGGAAACTGGGATTATTTCAAGTATGATGTTTCGGGGGAACATTATCAGAGGCTTCTATCGTGGCCCACGTCCCTCGTGGCTTTGGGGAGGGCCAGATTCGGTGAAATAGACGGTATTGACGACGGTGAGGACGATATACCTTACGGCGAGAGGTATTCCCCCGGTGGTGTCGATCCGGATGGCACCATAAGGGGTTATGATGACGGCCGGGTGGGTCCCCGGGACGAGAACAGCGCCTATTTGCGGGGAAGGTATGAGATAATTTACAATTTTGAATTGAGTTTGTCATTGAAAGAACAAACCGCGTATATTTTGCTTTTCGCGGACGCGGGAAACGCCTATCTTTCACTGGAGAATATAAAACCGTTCAAAAGGTTAAACAGATCCGTCGGATTCGGGTTCAGGGTCGTTATACCTTTTGTGGGAATTATGGGATTTGATTTTGGATTCCCGTTTGACGGCCTGGATAAACATGAGTGGAAATCGCATTTTCAGATCGGAAGAGGATTTTAGTAGAAGTTAAATATTTCTGATATAATAACAGGAGTAAAGCATGAAACAGGTTTTGTTTATTGTAATCGTTCTTTTTCTACTGGCCGGATCGGGCTGGGCGCAGGGAAAGATAGGCTATGTCGATTCCCAGAGAATTTTTTCGGAGCTTCCGGAGTTTAAAGAAGCGGAGGTGAAATTCAACAAGGAAGTGGAGGACTGGGAAGATCAGGCGGCCGATATGAAAGCCGAGATAGACAGCCTTGTTGTAGAAAAGGATAAAAACTCCCTGGTCTGGTCGGCGACGAAGAAAAAGGAAGTCGAGGATCGCTTATCCGCGAAGCAGGATACTCTTCAGCAATTCCTGGATATCACCTTCGGCCCCAGTGGTAAGGCCGAAAGAAGGATGAATGAGCTTTCTCAACCGTTGAAAGAACGAGTTATCGCGATCATCAGGAGAATCGCGATTGAAAATGATTACGATATGGTTCTCGACGCGGCCGTGGTCAGTATCGCCTTCGCAAAGGAAAGCCTGGATTTAACCGACGACGTTATTTCCGAAGTCTCCAAAGAGGAGTAAATGCCGTTAAAACTTGGCAGCGTAGCGGAGAAGATCGGAGCGGAACTTGACGGTGATCCCGATCTCATAATTAATAATCTGGCGAGTATTGAAGAGGCCTCGGAAGGCGAGCTCTCATTTATCGCCGGAAAAAAATTTAGAAAACTTCTCGAGACAACAAAAGCCTCGGCGTTGATAGTATATCCGGGACTCAAAAGCGAAACCTGCTCTCTATTGATTGTTGACGATCCCCAGCTCGGTTTCGCGCGGGCCATGAGGTTATTTTATAAACCTTATCCCGATGTAAATCCCGGCATAGAAAAAAACGCCTTTATAGCGGAGGGCGTTGATGTCGCATCGGATTGCTATATCGGCCATAACGCGGTGATATCTTCGGGTGTCCGGATCGGAAAGGGGGTCGAGATACACGCCGGCACATTTATCGGTGAAAACGTCAGGATCGGCGATGGAAGTAAATTATATCAGAATGTCACCGTCTGCAGAGACGTTTTGATCGGCAATCACGCGGTAATATATCCCAACGCCGTAATAGGCTCTGAAGGATTCGGATACGCCAGGGAAAATAATCGGCATATGAAGATTCCGCAGGCTGGAACGGTAATAATCGAGGATGATGTTGAGATCGGGGCGGGAACAACGGTTGACCGCGCCACTCTCGGGGCGACGGTTATAGGGAAGGGCGCGATTATAGACAACCTGGTTCAAATCGCTCATAATTGCAGAATCGGGCGGGGGGCGATACTCTGCGCCCAGGTGGGCCTGGCGGGGAGCACGATTGTGGGAGAGAACGCCATACTCGCAGGTCAGGTGGGAGTGGCCGGGCATCTGACGGTCGGTAACGGCGCGATTTTGCAGGCTCAGTCCGGTGTGGCGTCGGATGTCCCCGACGGAAGCGTGCGGTTCGGTACACCATCTCGAGAAGCTTATCTGGCGCATAAAATCGAGGCCATCCTGAATAAATTACCCGATTATATTAATCGCATAAAACAACTGGAGTCGAAATTAAAAAATAACAGTTAGTATTATTGATGGGAACCGGATTTTTAACGTTTTCGTTATAAAAAAGAATTTTTTAATATTAAAGGAGTTGTAATGTCAGAGATAGTCGAGTTTAATGAAACGAACTTTGAAAACGAAGTAAAGAAATCCGATATTCCGGTAATGATCGATTTTTGGGCCGCCTGGTGCGGACCATGCTTGATGATCGCACCGTTTGTTGAGGAAGCGTCGAAAACTTATGACGGCAGACTTAAAGTCGGCAAGGTCGATGTAGATAATAACCATAAAATAGCCTCCGAACTTGCCATAATGTCTATTCCGGCTGTTTTATTTTTTAAAAATGGGCAGGTGGTAGATCAGGTTATAGGCGCGGTGCCTAAAAAGGCGTTATTCGACAAAATTGATAAAGTCTTAGCCTAGCGATGCCGAGACATCGGGAACGGGCTATCATCAAGAAAATACTCAGCGGCAGCGAAGTTATCGCTGCCGTTGGACTTTCTGACAAAAAAGATAGACCGAGCTACCGGGTGGCATTATATCTCCAGAAGCACGGTTATAAGATAATCCCGGTCAATCCCGGTATTTCCGAAGTCCTGGGAGAAAAATCGTATCCGGATCTGGAATCGGTCCCGTATGATATCTAGATGATGGATATATTCCGGAAGAGCGAAGATGTTCCGCCGATAGTTGAAAGCGCTATTGCCAGGGGCGCCAGGGACGTGTGGCTTCAGGAGGGTATAGTTAATGAGGAAGCCGCCAGGCTGGCGGACGAAGCCGGAATCGATTTTATGATGGACAGGTGTATGCGCAAGGAGTGCCGCAAACTCGGCTCCTGAGGATTTTCAACAATACGCGCCGCCGATTTTGCTATTATTATAGCCATATTTAAAAAATACCGCGATAGAAGATAAATCATCCGAACTCTATGTTTGGAAAACATACCGATGCCTGATCCGAAAGCCTGCCCGCCGGGAAATATGGCTTAAGACATAGAAAGTATTTCGTGGAATTCATATATTTATAAAAGAAATGGCCTTTTTAAATTCTTAACACTTGTCGGGTTGATCGCGATAGTCTATATTAGATAAAAAAACAGGATCGCACGGATGAAGATAAAGGAACCGTACAAGAAACTGCCGAAGACGGTAGAAGCGACCATGGAATGGGATGGGGCAATGGGATTTTCATGCAGGTCCGGTTCCGGCCATGAGATAAAATCTGACGCTTCCATTGAGCACGGGGGAAAGGACGAAGGCACCAGACCGATGGAACTGCTTCTTTTCTCCCTTTCGAGCTGCACGGGAATGGACGTGGCGACGTTTTTAAGAAAAAGAAAGAGACATCTGGAGGATATCAGGATTTCCGCGCATGGAAGAAGGGTCGCGGGTCATCCCCATGTTTTTGAGACGATTACTCTGGAATATATCCTGACCGGTTCCGATTTAACCGATGATGATATCAGGTGGGCTGTCGATCTATCGCTTCAGAAATATTGCTCGGTGGCGGGTATGCTGGGCAAGGTGTGTAAGATCAATTATCACTGGAAAATAAAGAAAACGGATTAGGGAGCGGACTTGCGCTACTACAGACCATTCTCATCGGGCCATGGAGACCGTCATGGGATTTTTCCTCCGGCGGTGAAGTGGCTAATTATTATCAACGTGGCGTTTTTCCTGGGCCCCAGGGTATTATTTTTCAATCTTTATACTTTTCATCAGATCTTCGGCCTGGTTCCCGCCAGGTTGTTCGGGAATCTTTTTATCTGGCAGCCCGTGACTTATATGTTCCTGCACGGCGGAACCTGGCATATCCTCATAAACATGTTTATATTGTGGATGTTCGGTTCCGAGCTTGAAAGAACCTGGGGAACAAGGGAATTTTTAAAGTTCTATTTTGTCGCCGGAATAGGGGCCGGTCTGGTCAATGTTGTATTCTCGATATTCAGTCCCGAAACCTGGCATATTCCGATAATAGGAGCGTCGGGGGCAATTTACGGGATTCTGGTAGCTTACGCCATGCTGTTTCCCAACAGGCTCGTTTATGTCTATTTTTTAATTCCCGTTAAGGTTAAATACCTGGTAATATTTCTGGTGGTGATAGAGTTTCTATCCACTTACAGGGCCGACGGGGTGGCTCATTTCGCCCATCTGGGCGGCGCGCTTTTCGGATTTCTTTACCTGAGGTACAATTTGAGATGGCGGTTGAGGAAATGGTCCTTATCGGAACTCGTCCAGAGGCTCAGGGAAGACAGGATGGCCCGCAAACGCGAAGAGGGCGATAAACTTATGGAAGAGGTCGACGCTATTCTGGACAAAATAAACAAAGTCGGTTATGAAAATCTTACCAGGCGCGAGAAAAAAATTCTTGATAAAGCATCGGACAAACTTTCAGACTCAGACTAAATATTCAAGAAGCCTCGGATTTCGGCCGATTATTATATTGAATTTCTATCTGCAACTGTTAACCGGCTACGATTGGAGGAATGATGAAAAAAGTAGTTGTGGCCGAATCATCACCCACCATAAGAAGCGTTGCCGACAACCTTCTGAGGCAGAATGGATATAATGTGGTTTGCACCTCCGATGGGCTCCAGGCCTGGGAGGTTATTAATTCGGATAAACCTGACCTGGTTTTGACGGGCTTAAATCTCTCCGGTATAAGCGGCCTCGAATTATGCCGACAAATATCAGGTGATGGTCAAGTAGGTGGAATACCGGTGGTGGTTATGGTTGGGGCCAAAGATATCATTTCGGAGGATGAACTGATATCGACGGGTGCCCGGGGGAGATTGAAAAAACCGTTTTCGCCTCGCGATATGCTGATTATTGTAAAAAAACTCATAGGCGAGGGAGAAGCTATAGAAAAAGCTGCGCCGATTTCAGGAGATACATCCAGAACGACCAATTATGAAGCCAGGGTACTTTCCACCACCCGTCACCTTGAAAATACAAAAAATGAGATTTATAACCTGGATTGGACGGATTTGAAAGATACCGGTTCACAGAAACTCCCGGTATCCGAAGATGATGTCGGCTATGGCAGTGCCGCGGACAACCTGGAAATCACGATTAGTGAGGACCAGTTTGATCTGGAATCATTGAATGCGGCCAACGAGGAAAATCCGGAATTGAAAATCAAATCTTCAGACGACGAAGACTACGATTGGTTTGTCGGTGAAATGAAGAAAGACACCTCAACCAATTCCGATACCCCACAACCGGAGAAGAAAATTCCCGGGGATAATACGGCTGAAGAGGAATCAGATTTATCACCGGATGATAAGAAATTGAACTTCGACGATTTCGGATCATCCAACACAAAAATTTTCAACTCGGATAAAAAGCAGATTGAAAAGAAAATCTCTCCGGAAAAGACGGAACCGCCTGGCGCCGATGCGGAACGCCGGGGCCTCTCCGACGATGATTTATCGAAAATCGCCGATAAGGTAACTCAAAACCTCGCAGGGGCTATCGCCGCAAATATCGACAGACAGAAGATAATCGAAGCGATAAAATCCGTGATAAAAAAATAAAATAGACATATCGGATTTAGCGGATCTATTTTTATCGTTATCGCGATAAATTATAATAAAGAGTTCATAAGATTTTATATTATTAATACTTAGAATTTGGCCGTAAATTTGTTATATTGGCATGAAATAATTGGGAATTTAACGGTTTTTCGGACCGGTTTGAATCGTTTTGAAACACTGAGTTAAAGGGCTGAGTTTAAAAGAGTTGAATTGCGGATCGGTTTGGATTACAAAAATCTGAGAGGGCCGGAAGGCCCCGAGAATTTCTACGATGAGGTTTCTTTTGACAGGGAATGATTTTATCAAATCATTGAAATTGTGCGCGCTGGCGGCCATCGCCCTTGCCATATTATTAAATCAAGCGATGGGGCAGGATACGGCAGAGCCCGACGCTTATTCGTCGGTAGATCCCGTTACGGTTAAAGCCTATTCTTCGAGCATAGAAATCGCCGGAGGCGAGGAATTTGAGGTCGCGATTCATCTATCTATCGACGAAGAATGGCATATTAATTCAAACGCGCCTTTACAGGAAGAATTGATCCCCACCGAGGTTAGTCTGGGCAAGTCACCATTTTCATTGGAAAGGATCGAGTATCCTGATGGTGAATTGCTGTCATTCGCTTTCAGTCCCGATGAAAAGCTCTCGGTTTACGGCGGCGATACATGGATAAGCCTGTTAATTAAGGCCGGCGCGGGAGCAGTTGAGGGAGAGGTTGTGGTGCCGCTATCGGTTAGATCGCAGGCCTGTAATGATCGTTTTTGCCTGGCTCCCGAAATTCAAGACATATCTTTCACGATGACAATCGACCATACCGATCAGGCGGCGGCTATGCGTCATAAGTTGGTTTTTGACGCTCACGGCATATCAGGTTCTGAAACCGCGGAATCGGGGACTTTCAAACTTGAGGGGGAAAGAGCAACCGGATTCTGGGCCAGATTGAAAAACTTTGACGCCACTGAATTTATCGAGAGTTATGGGTATATTCTTGCATATATCGCCATGTATATTCTGGGGCTGGGTCTTACGTTGACTCCGTGCGTATATCCGATAATCCCTATTACCATAGGTTATTTTGGCTCGCAGTCGCAGGGAAGCTGGGGACGTAAATTTGCGGCGGCGGCTATTTACGGCATCGGTATCGCGATTAGCTACGCAACCGTCGGGACGATTGCGGCGCTATCGGGCTCGTTGATGGGAGCGGCATTGCAGAATATTTGGATTCTTATCGGGCTTGCCGCGTTATGTACCGTCATGGGTTTGAACGCTTTTGGGCTGTATGAACTGCGGTTACCGGGCTGGTTGGTAAATCTTGCCGGCGGGGGCTCCCGCAGGGGATATGCGGGCGCGGCAATAATGGGTTTGACCATGGGAATTGCATCCGCTCCCTGCCTGGCAGCATTCATTATAAGTCTGTTGGCGTTTATCGGCCAGAAAGGCGATCCGATTCTCGGCTTTTCGATGTTTCTTGTTCTGGGATTGGGATTGGCAACACCGTTTATTTTACTTGGCACGTTTTCGGGAATGGTGAACAGGATTCCCAAATCGGGGGCCTGGATGGTTTACGCGAAGAAATTAATGGGTTCCCTTCTTTTCGCCGCCGCTCTGTATTTCCTTAATACGGTAATTCCTTACAGGTATTTCAGTCCTCTGGTATTGATTGGTCTGGTGGCGGCCGGTCTTTATTTCGGCTTTTTCGAAAACTCCCCTGCCAGATCAATTATATTTAAGGCAGTTAGACTGGCAATAGCGGCACTTTTTATCGGCATCGCGTTCTGGTGGGGTATGCCTACAGGCGATATATCATCCGGTCCGAAAATCGACTGGAAACCTTATTCCGGGGAGTTAATTGAACAGAGAGGATCGGGCGTCCCCATAGTAATAGATTTCTACGCCGATTGGTGTATCCCCTGTAAAGAGCTCGACAAATTATCGTTTTCCGATCCGCGAGTCGTCGATATCAGCGGGGATTTTCTTATGCTGAAGTCCGATCTTACGAGGGAAAACTCTGCCGAAGTCAAAGGGCTGGTTTCAGAATTCGGAATCAGGGGCGTCCCGACCATAGTCTTTATCGGAGCCGATGGAGAGGAGCGCAAAGATCTGCGGATGGTACAGTTTGAGGATACCGACGAAGTTTTAGCCAGACTTAAGAAGATAGCCGAAAAAGGCTCATAGGGATTTGTTAGTCGATATAAGTGTCTAATAGAGATCTATTTTTGAGATAATTCATTGTGAAAAATTCCCGTTCGTAGGGAACCATATGGATGGCTGACAAGTTTTTTATGTTGGCGCTTCGTAAAACGGGATTCTGTTTTAATGAAAGCCGCCGCCCAAAAGAAGAAAAGATTTGAAAAGGAAGCACTGATTCATCTGGATGTTATTTTCAGCGCGGCATTAAGAATGACCGGTAATCGTATGGAGGCCGAGGATCTGGTTCAGGAAACGTTATTGAGGGCGTTCAGATTTTTTGATAAATTCAGGGCCGGCACGAACTGCAAAGCCTGGTTGTTTAAGATTATGACAAATCTATATATAAACAGGTATAATCGTCAAAAGTCATTACCCGGAATAACGAGTTATGACGATGTCGAGGATTTTTATCTTTATAATAAAATGAATTCCACCGATTATATAGCTAACTCTGATTACAGCGCCAACTGGATTTTCACAAATCTGCTCGATGATGATGTACGAAATCTCCTGCAAGAGCTTCCCGAGAGTTTCAGGATTACGGTAGTCCTATGCGATATCCAGGGATTTTCGTACGAGGAAGTGGCGCGGATAATGAGCGTTAAAATCGGCACCGTGAAATCCAGGTTATTCAGGGCCAGGCGAAAGCTTCAAAAGGGGCTTTACGAGTGGGCGAGAACAAACGGATATCTTCCGAAGGGGATTCTGCATGGAGCAGCGTGAATGTTTTGCTAACGAGGAAGAATTAAATTTATATCTGGACGGCGAACTGGGAGCCGAAAGACAATCGATTCTGAAAACTCATCTTATGACATGCCCATCGTGTTCCGCGAGTTATGAAATAGCTCTCAATTTAAAATTGGCGATAAAAAGATCATGTGAAAATGCCACCGCCCCTCCCTGGTTGAGGGAAAAGATCTTAAACGCCATAAGAAAAGAAGAACCTGTAAAAGCGGGATTTTTCTGGGAATCGTTGAAATCTTTATTCAGCGGCCGGCCTCTGGTCCCCGTCGGTATCGCCGCCATGTTAATAGTCGTGCTGGTATCCGCTCTATTCTATGGTCGTCCCAAAACCGGAAATATGCCTTTTATCAGAGAACTGGTTCACGAACATCACGAGTATGTGGAGGTGGCCGCAAATCTGGGGATAGCAAGTGAGGATCCTCTGGAGATTTCTGAATGGGTTTTCGCAAATGCGGGAATGGACGTTCATCTGCCCTCGCCGTCGAAATCGCTGGCGCCCGAAGGCGCATGCGTGCTTCAGGAGAACGAGGAGACTATAGGCTATGTGTATTTCAATGACGGGGATAGAAGAATTTCTCTTTTTATGCTTGAGGATAGATATGACCGTTTGTTCGGTCAGAAAGACATGAAATTCAAGAACATCTCCATGTACTGTGGTCACTGTACGGGCATGAATTATGTTTTGTGGAAGAACGACGACATAGTCTGCGTACTTGTGGGCGATTTGTCCGAAGAGTCCCTTGTAGATCTGGCACAGGGTTTCATTTAGATTATTAAAATCTTTTGCCGGTCAGTCATTTTCAATAATCGGAATTATATTTTTCATAAATTTCAAGAAATTTATTGAATTAGCCTTGCGAAAAGTAATTGGAAGATTATTTTAGATAAGGCTGTAAGCCTGCGGAAATATTGAAAGGATAATGAGGGGATAAGATCTATTTCGGCATTGATTAGAAATGATATCGGTCAGGCCGTTGGGCTCGGTAGAAATGTTCAGATCCCCGTTTGCTTTTAATGATGCAATTTTGATATATGGGTCATAGCAATGTAATCTGCGTATTTGCCAAGTGTCCCGGGCCGGGTCTGGTAAAGACTCGTCTGGAGCAGGTTCTGGGTGGAAAACAGGCCGCGTTTCTGGCGCGCGCGTTTTTACTGGACACCATTTCAAATTCCCTCCGGGTTAAGAATACGTCGATTATCTTAGCCCATTGGCCGCCGGACAGCAGGGAGGATTTTGAGGATATCATGCACCTGTTTTCCCGCGAGGAGAAAAACAGGAATATCAGGAAGAGATCGGCCGATATACGCCTGATACCCCAGCAGGGCGCCGATCTGGGAGAACGCATGGCCACGGTTTCCGAAAACCTGTTCGGAATGGGAGTGGAGAAAGTCCTTATCATTGGTTCCGACAGCCCCCAGCTTCACCCGTCGATCTTCCGCGCCGCCCTGGAGCTGTTGAATAAAAAGCAGGTGGTGTTGGGTCCGACCTTCGACGGGGGATATTACATGATCGGTTTGAGAAATTCCTGTCCCGGTATTTTCAACGGAATTGCCTGGGGCGGCCCCACCGTATATAAAGAGACGGCAGAAATTTTGATTGAGAATAAAATCGACTGGCAGGAACTGGAGCTGTCTTATGATATAGACTCACCCGAGAACCTGGAACAGTTATACATGGAGATAGATACTCTCCGGCTTGCCGGAGAGAACCGGATTTGCTATCATACGGAGAAATGCCTAAAAAATCTGACAGAATAGAACAAACCCCGGTTGTGACGCCGATAGTGCAAAGCACCACCTTTATTTTTCCCGATACGGCGGCTTTAATTGATTATCAGAAGGGAAAGAGGAAAGGTTATATTTATACCCGGTACAGTAATCCCACAATCGAGGCGGTTGAAAAAAAAGTGGCGGGTCTGGAAGGATCCGACGGATCGCTTCTTTTCTCGTCGGGAATGGCGGCCATCAGCAGCGTTTGTGTGACCTTTCTCAAGTCCGGGGATGAGATTGTCTCATCATACCCGATTTACGGGGGGACGGCGCAACTTTTCGACAATCTGCTTAAAAAGTACGGAATCAGGACAAAATATTTTCAAGCATCGGATAAGGCGGGGGCCGAAAGATCGATTTCAGCCCGGACGAAGATTCTGTATCTGGAAACGCCCACGAATCCCAATCTTCAAATTATCGACCTGAAGCGTGCGGCGAAAATCGTGAGAAAAGGAAAAATCATTTCCGCCGTCGATTCGACGTTTGCCACGCCCATAAATCAGAAAACGTTGGAATTCGGTATCGATATTGTAATTCATTCGGTGACAAAATATATGGGCGGGCATTCGGATATCATGGGCGGTGTAGTTTCGACCTCCGATAAGCATTTGAAAAGGATATACGAAACCAGGAAATTGCTCGGGGGATGTATTGACCCGCATCAGGCGTTTCTACTGGACAGGGGATTGCGAACCCTCAATGTCAGAATGGAACGTCATAATCTTAACGCCGGAAAAATCGCCATATTTCTGGAATCGGTCGATAAGGTGAAAAAAGTGATTTACCCGGGTTTGAGTTCCCATCCCCAGCATAGGCTTGCGTCTGAGCAAATGAGCGGTTATGGGGGTATGGTCAGTTTTGATCTGGGGTCGAAGAAGAAGGCGGCGAAATTTGCCGATTCTCTTAAAATCATAAAAAACGCAGCCAGCCTGGGAGGCGTCGAGTCGTTGGTCTCCATTCCGATATGGACCTCACAATATGGACTGAGGAAAAGCGATCTGGACAGATCGGGGGTCACGCCCGGTTTGATCAGACTTTCGGTCGGTCTTGAAGATTCGGCCGAATTGATCGGCGATATTGAGCAAGCGCTGAAAAACGCCTTCAGGGTTTGATTTAGACTTCCGTCCGTAAAAAACCGTAATTAAATAAGGCTTTTTGACTGCCGATACAATAATGGGGTGGTGCAATATACGCATTGTCCTGTCATTTATAGACATGCGCGGAGGTTTGCCCGGTGTTTTTTACGCTTAATGTCGGGAGACAACTGGTTTGATTGCATGAAGTTAAGGAATGAAAAAAATCGATTAAAGATTTAAATGACTAACAACCTGACCAGAACCGTGCCGCTTGAGAATTTCTCAATCGAGAACTATAAGGTTGTCGAATTGATCGGTTCCGGCGGCATGGCCAACATATACAAGGCTATTCAACTTTCTCTTGATCGCCCCATAGCTCTGAAAATAATGCATCAGCATCTTACCGTGGAAGAGGGATTCGTGGCGCGTTTCGAGAAGGAAGCCAAGCAGGCGGCTCAACTTCAGCATGAAAACATTGTCTCGATTATAGATTACGGATCTGATAATGGCGTCTACTACATTGCCATGGAGCATATTGATGGTAAAAACTTAAAGGAGATACTGATAAAACAGAAAAGGCTTCCTCTTGAAATATGTCTTCTCATATGTCACCAGATTGCCGAGGGATTGAAATACGCCCATGCCCATAATCTGATTCACCGGGATATAAAACCGTCGAACATAATACTGTCCAACGACGGCCGGGTAATGCTCACCGATTTCGGGATTGCCAAGGGTTGCGATGATCTTACCATTACCGGCACCGGGCAGATGATCGGATCTCCCGCGTATATGTCGCCGGAACAGGCTGCCGGCAGACCCATGGACCATCGTTCCGATATATTCAGCCTGGGAATTATCATGTATGAAATTATATGCGGCGAGAAGCCTTTCAAGGGCGATACCTACCAGGAAATGGTGGCGTCGATTATGTCCAGAGAGCCGGAGTCGATGCGGAAGTTGCGAATTGATGTCAACAACGAGATCGAGGAGCAGGTAAAGAAGGCTCTTGTAAAAGACGTCGACTCGCGGTATCAGAACGCCGAGGAGCTTGCCGACAGGATTTATAACGAGCTGCAACGCTACAAGATACCTCCCGTTAAGAAACTGATTTCGGGTTTTTTAAGTAATCCCATAAAAGTAACGACAAAGCTGCGGAGCGATAAAATTTCAAATCATATGGAATCGGCGCTTTACTATGTGACCATGGGAGAAGGACGTCTTAAGGAGGCCAAAAAGGAGTTTCAGGAGGTATTGCGATACGATAAAAACAATAAGGCGGCCCGGGAGTATCTTAAAAAGCTGGAAACGGCTGCCAATCGTTCCGAGTCGACCGCTATTACAAAAAAACCCATAAAGATAAAAAAATGGCACGTATTATCGGCGGGCGGCGTTCTGGCGGTATTGATCGCCGTTTTTTTAACCAAGATTTTAATGGGCATTAAATATAACACCGAAACAGTTCAAAATCTGCTAAAATCCGCCGTTGAGCCCTTAGACACGGCTGTGGTTTTGGTAGATAATGATACCCAGGTTCCAGCAGAGGATATAAGCGACGATAAAGCCGTTAAATCCGCCACAGATTCGGATCGGGATAAAACCAGACCACCCGACAATAAGGCCGTGCAAACGGAAGTTAAAGCGGAAAAACCGGTTGCCAAAAAGAAGTCGACGCAATCACAGAGACAATCTGATAGCTTTTCATATCCTCATCAAAACCTGAAAGAATACGGCACGCTTTCGATTAAGACCAACGTTTCAGCGGAAATCTTTATAGATAAGATTAAATATGGAAAAACCAACGGACCGCCTGTTAAGCTCTCGTCGGGACGACATTTCGTCGAAATCGAGGCTGACGGTTACCGCAGAATGACCCGCCGCATATTCACCGAAAAAGATAAGCAGGTGGATATCGAGGTTAATCTAATAGCCGAATAAGATCCCGTAAATTCTCTCCCATTATTATATTTGATTATTCATAATCAGCAGATATAATTAATTGTATAATTTTATGGCTATTGAGATGAGGTTGATTTGAAGGAATTATCGCCGCAGGATAAGACTCGTTACCTGGCCGACTTTTCGATGCTTGCCGTCACCGCGGTCTGGGGTTTTTCGTTTACGGTGCTGAAAAGCATACTCGGCCA
Organism: uncultured bacterium; assembly: GCA_965602185.1. GTDB lineage: Bacteria > Zixibacteria > MSB-5A5 > UBA10806 > UBA10806. The sequence goes on along the minus strand of CBFCYP010000015.1, from coordinate 2,328 downwards.
GAACGTCTCCGTACTGTTTTTTGTGTTTTCGCGTTTTCTTGTGGCGACTGTTTTTCTGTATCCGTTTTGCAGGAAGAGCTTTAAATCCCTCGATAGAGGCGGATATATCGGCGGAATAGGTGTCGGGATTCTGATATTTCTCGGGTTCTCTCTGCAGAGCTTCGGCATAGAGCACACCACGGCGTCGAAAGCGGCGTTTATAACCGGACTGGCCTCGATCTTTGTCCCCATATATCTACTGTTACATAGGAGAAGGTTCCCATCGGCAATTAACGGTATCGCCATACTGGCGGCCATGTTCGGCATGTATCTTCTGACCGGTTCGGCCGGAGGAGGATTTAACCGGGGAGATTTTTTGGTGTTTTTATGCGCGCTGGCGTTCGGAGCCCAGATATACATTCTGGGAATAATCACCAGAGGCCGCAATCCGCTTCCCCTGACTTTCCTGCAACTGGCGACCACCACGGTTCTCGCCGGTATCCTGCTTCCGTTCGAGACCTTTCAATTCGAGTTTTCGCTTGGATCGGTTGGAGCGATATTGTTTCTGGGGATTTTCGGGACGGCGGCGGCCCTTCTAACACAGACCTGGGCACAGAAGAAAACGTCGCCGATAAAAATCGGGCTTATTCTGACCGCGGAACCGTTGTTCGCCTACCTGTTCGCCTCCGCGCTTCTGGGAGATTATTTCAATCCGATACAGAAGATGGGCGGGGCCATAATTATAGCGGCAGTCCTCGCCGCCGAGGTCCTGCCGCTTCTATTGAAATCGAATAACAGGTAATTTTATTTCAACAACATTAACTTGATACTACCCGAATAATCCTCCGTCTTCATGCGGGCGAAATATATGCCCGAGGGCAAATTTTCGGCGTTCCAGGTAACGGACTGCACCCCGGCCTGCAGGTAACCGTTCACCGGTTCGGCCACTTTCTGGCCGAGTACGTTATATACAGTTATGGAGACATTGCCTGCCTGAGAGATATTATATTTCAACGTGGTAGCGTTGTTAAAGGGATTGGGGTAGTTCTGGAGGAGCTGTGTGGATCGGGGCAGCGGAACTTGATTGTCATCGACACCAGTCGGCACTTCGCCAAAATCGTTTAAGATCTGATGCAGGATCTGATACGAGATCGGCTCCTCGACATAGTACAGCGGGAATTCCAGCACGGCGGTGTTGTAGGTGTCGGTTTGATGGACTATTCCGATGGGGCGGCCGTGGAAATTGGAGGTGTCTGGAGTAGCGGATACATAATTGTAGACTACCTCGGAGCTATCTCGAGGCGTCATAACGCTAATTCCGGGGTATCTACCGTAGGGCATTCCAACGGGATAAGGTAGTCTATCCGTCCTCGCGGAATCGAGAGCGAAATCGCTATAGAATGGAGATACGGCGGTACCGCCTGAAAATTCAAAGTTATCAATCAGGGCGGCATATTCAGTGGATGAGATATTAAGATACCGGTATTGGAAGTCGGGATTATAATATTCAATTATACCCGCATAATTCGGATTAGGAGCCATCTGTTTTGCGCCGGCAATAATTAAATTGCCCCCGGCGTCCAAATATCTTCTATAAATGGAATGATTGCTATATATGTATAAGCGACCGCCGAGAATAGATTCTTTGCAGAATAACACCGTCGAATATGGGGCCAGCTCAGTCAGATCCTCGATTTCTTCGTCAATTCTTGTGAATTGATAATTCTGCAGGATATTATCGTAAAATACCAGCATTGAATCGTAATCGGGATTAATACCGCCGGGTATATTGCCGTTAACTAACAATATCCCGGAATCTAATCCCATTGGGATTGCCGTAACTGTATCCGAACTAAATGAGACGTATTGAAAAGTATCAATGGCGGTAATGTAGTAGAAATACTCCCGGCCGTTGGTGAGCCCGACGTCGAGGTATGAATTTGCCAAAGCGGTATCGAGGACTGCGAATGAATCGGGGTCTTCCGCCTTATAGATTATAAAGCCGTAAATATCGGGTTCGGGATGGAGATCCCAGTTAAGCTGGACCTCGGCGTTTCCTGCTGTGGCGGTCAGTCCGGTAGGGGCCTGGGGTTGTCCGGTATTGACCGATGCCTCGTCCGAATAGCCCCCCTCGAGTCCCAGGGTATTAACCGATGCTATAACATAATAATATGACTGGTTATTCTGCACGGTGGAATCGATAAAGACGCTGTCGATGAAACCGTCGGGGGTAAGTTTCTGAGGGTCGTAAATGCCCGGTTCGGTTCCCCTGTAAATGCGGTATTCAAGAAGACTTGGCGGATATACCGGCACCCATTCGAGCCCTACGAAATCCTCGCCCCAATCGGT